>JAAXHZ010000185.1 GCA_012270625.1 Dehalococcoidia bacterium
TGCCGGAGGACGGCCTTGCCGCCTTTGGGGACGAGGGCGACGACCTGATGATGGCGCTGGCCCGCAAGATCGTCAGCGGCGACGAGGAGGAAGAGGACGAGGCCGAAACGGTTGAAGCAGTCTTCGCTCAGGCCAAAGACGCCCAGGCCGCTTCCGAGGAACTGCTGGTGGACGACGACTGGAAGCTGGTGGATGGCGAGATGGAGGCCGTAACGGTCAACGGCAACGGCAATCACGACGCTATCGGCCCGACGGTCGAACTGGCAGTGGGCGGGAACCTGCCCGCCAGCAGGAACGGCCACGCCCCTGTCCCGGCGAATGGCAACGGACACCACGTAGAGGCCGAGGAGCCGCAGCAGACGCTGTTCTCCTGGGCCGAGTTCATGGCCGAGGAGCCGGAGAGGCCGAAGCGCCGGGGCCGAAAGCCTCAGCCCGCGAGCATGTCCATGTTCGAGTGGGCACTGAGCATGGAGCAGGAACGAGCGACGGTAGGCATCGGGCGCTAAGCCGCCGAAGATAGGGGCAGCCAACGTTGACTTACGTTGGCTGCCCCTGCCGTCCCGCATATGATGTTGGGGCTCCCCTTAATGGTCATGTGTGTGTGACCTTTTTGCATTTCAGTGAGCTAACCTTCTCTTGCTACCGCTCTCGATGTCGTCCGGCCACGCATCGGGGGAACGGGGACAGGGACCATGTGTGCTGGATGCCGTCCTTCCACTTCAGGCACCTCCGTCTGAGACCATGCCGATTGGAACTCACTTAAGATTCTAGCCGGAAGGCAACGTTGCTATCGTCTGAGCGTGTCCTGTTCAACGAGGGGAAGTCTCTCCCTTCCCTTGTTGAACCAAAGGCTCAGGGCGGTATGTCCTTAACCGCGTAGAATAGCCTACCGAATGGCGTCGTTGGCGGCCCGACCGGCGGCACGTAAGCGATGGGTGCCGCAGCCCAGGCAACGGCTCTCCTCAGAGTGCGTCCTCACTGTCCCAGCCGGCTAGGGAGGATATTCCCACGTGACCCTTACCGGCTCCGAGTGGACGTATTCCCCCGATGACCCACTGAGCCGCGCTGCCGCTCGGTAGTTCAGCGTCCCGCCGCCGGGTGCCCTTACTGCATACGGCAGGGAGGTGATGATCGTGTTCCAAGTACCTGACCATGACTGGACTTGTATCTGCTTCTCAACTGCCAGACCTGCGGGCAAAGTCGTCACGTCCACATCGATCTTCACCCATACGAGGTGCCCCACCGACGATCCAGGCGACACCGTCAGCGTGACTCCACTCTCCGGGACGCAGTTCTCCGGCGTCGCCGATGCGCTCTCAGACCACAGCCCCGCACGTTTGTTGACGCTCGTCCCGTCCCCGTACGATCCAACGCGAAACTCGTGACTCAGCCCGCAGGCAAGGTCGGTCACCGTGTGCGACGTCCCCGACACCGTCTCCGATGACGTACTCCACGATCCCTCGTTCTCCGCTATCCGGTACTGCACGTGATAGCCTGACGAGCCAGTCACGGCTGTCCAGGTTAGGTCGATATTTCGTTCGCCTTGGGCCGTGGCCGTCAGGCTCTCAGGTGGAGGCGCGTACACCGGGGGCGGCTGCGCCGGTGTGAAGGTGTCGGTGCTGCCGTCGTCCGGCGTGATGTCGTCATAGGCTCCAATGTCTTTGTAATGCTGTGTCACCTCACCGATGTTGGCGATGCGCTTCCCGGCGAAGGCGTCGCTGGCCGCAGCAGCGGTGACTCGACTCTTCAGGTCGGCCAAGGTCTGCGTGTGTTCGGGGTCCCCTTCCAATGTCCCATGGCGGACCGCATGCACCACTTGGTCATCGTCAATCTGAAGATCCCACTGGGCGATAACTTGCCACGCTTCAAACGCGATGGCGTTGTGCGACCCCATAGGCGCTAGGAACGCCACGCTCTCCCGATCTCCGACAATGCCGCTTAGCGACGATTCAGCGTCCCTGATTAGCTGATCAAGCGACGCTCGATGCTCGCCCTCGGTCATAAGGGGTTGGTCCTCGAATCTCCCCGAAGTGTGGGCTCGCACGTACAGGTCGTAGGACAACGCCGTCTCGGCCATGTCATATGCGACCGTGAGCGTAGTGGGACCGCTGCCCAGCAGGTACTCATGGACGGTGTAATCAGCGTAGCAGTTCAGAGACGAGTATTCGGTCGTCAGCCCCCCTCTTGCCAGCGCAGTCAAACTCGCCCGCATAGTGTCGCGGATGGTCGGCCCCATCAATTCGACGTAGGCTGTGAACTGACGCTCCACCTCGGCCGCAGAGGGCAGCGCCTCGCTGTCATCCATACCTAGCCAGAACCGGATCGCCTGCTCCCTCTGAACAAGCGTTCTGGCTATGCCCTGCCACTCGCATCGCACCGAATCGGGGAGGCCCGTTCCACGGAAGACTATATGCGTGGGGGATGCTTCTGCCGCAAACATCCCCTTTTCCACCAACTCCTCCACGGTGGGAGTTTCTTCCTCAGTGTCGTATGCAGCCCCACCTGTGTTCGGAGTAAACAGTCCTATGCCGCTAACGTCGCGCGGTTCGCAGGATGCGTACGATGACGAGTCTTCGGCGCATGGCGGCGCTGTGGTACCGTTCAGAGCCGAGGTTGTGGGGACATCTTCCCACTCGAAGTCGTAGCGGGGATTCCACACCTGGCCCTCACCTGCCACGAGTTTACCTTCGGACCGCCTAATTAGTACCAGTTTGTCAGAACCGTCCGGTCGCATGGTAAAGAGGACAACTTCTCGATCCTGAGGGACAGCGTTCTCATCGAATTGAATCTGAACGGCTATCCTGGAGCCGTCAGGCGACCACATGCCGTGGGCTCGGTCGATCTCATCTGAATTTAGAGAGCGTTTGAAGGCTCGAGCTTGGGAGCCGTCCGTCTTGACGACAACTAGTGGATACCTTCCGTACCGAATCTCAGAACCGTCGGGAGACCAGCGCAGATGGCCTCTACCCCAACTTGGATAAGGTTTCTCCAACTCAAAGACCGCCCGCAGACCAGTGCCGTCCCGGCCTATCTCAAACATCGCTGAGCCGCCATTTTTCCCACCAAAGAACGCTATGCGCATCCCGTCGGACGACCAAGCAGGCTCGCCTCCGGATGCCGATAACCGCCTCAGGTCAACGCCGTCCCATCTGACGGTATGGATTACCGACTGCCAGCGAGAGGAGGATCTCTGAGTAGAATCGTCAGTCACTGTTACCAGTTCTTCGCCCAAGAACGCAAGGTAACGCCCGTTGGGAGACCAGACCGGAGGACTGTGGTCTGGTGTCCTGATATCCGCCGCCAAGCTCCGCACGTCCGAACCGTCAGCCGCCATGGTGAAGAGGGTGAACTCGCTGAGATGCCCCAGACGGTCGGACAGGAAGGCAATGCGAGTTCCGTCGGGAGACCATACCGGGGTAACGTCATTAGCCTCGTTCTCCGTTAGCCTCCGCTCCTCGGAGCCGTCCAGCGCCGACGACACCAACTCGTAGTTGAACCTTCCCTTGGTCTTGAATCTACGCATGTATAGGACCCGGTCCCCATCAGGAGAAATGTCCGGGGCATGAGCTTCGAGATATCTACCGTGAGGACTATAGACCGTTGCCAACTGGGAACCGTCGGCTTCGACCACATAAACCCTTCCTCCACTTTCTAGCACAAGGCTTGTTCCGTCCGGCATCCAGTGAGGGTATCCTGAAGGTACTGCGTAACTGTATCCGAACTCGATAAAGGCGGCATCGCCGCACTCCATCGCCGTCAGGCAAAGCGCCGCTGCTGCCAACGCTGGTACAAAGGCGCACCTTCGCAGTTTCGCGATGAAGGTTCTCATCGGTCCACCGTCTGGTACAGGGCGTATAGGGCCAGAATGTCAAAGGGATGTGGCGAGCAGTCCGCTTCCCATCGGTCTTGTTTACCCTCCTCAATCACATCGTTCTCGTAGTTCTGTGGGACTTCGTCATCGTAATTCAGCACTGCATCCGGGACCGTCGGATGTGACCTCTCATACGCTCTACGCTTAAACGGCAGGTCCCGGAGCTCATAGTCTGATAGACCCAGGGCATGGCCGGCTTCGTGCACCAACAGTTGGTAGCTGTAGAACCCCGCGTCTGGATTGTCACCGCTGGGCCTCGCTTGGCACGTGTTGAAGACCACGTCATTGTCGTCATATTCCAAGTCGCTGCCGGGTACCGTAGGAGTGGAATTCGCTGCCTTATCGATCAAGACATCAGTGCTGCCGGAAGTAACCCATCCAATGCCCAGGAATTTCCGTTTCAGCGGCAGGTCCGCTCCCCTGTCTTCATTGGTGTAGTCCTGAGAAATCACGCACGCGGAGGCAAAGAAAACGCACTGGGACAGTACCCCGTCCACCAGCCTCGGCCACCGAAGCACTTGCTCCTTCCAATCTTGCGTATCGACCATATACACTTCGTTGGTTGTGTTGGAAATGGACACGAACATCGTGATCGGTGCGCCGGGGAGTGGAATGTCTATGCCCAGCACGGAGAGAGTGCAGTCCTTCACGGTGGGGTGCATGGTCACGAGGCCCGACGACGATTCCTCCCACTGCCGGAAGGCGTGCTGGACCAGCTTCCCCCACTGCGTTTGTTTGTCTTCAGGATGGAAACTGTTCTCACAGACCGTGTAGTGGAACTCCCTGTCTGGCCAGTGGCCAAAGAACGGATACGTTGCCACCCGGTCACCATCGTTCGGAAATCTTTGAGAACCGGACGTGGGCGCAGGCCAAACATACACATCCCGTCCGGCAAATACGCGAGTGGTTACGGTTGTCCCGGATGTCGTGGTGACCAACTCATACCTGAGCTGGATGGCGTAGATGTCGTTGTAGTCTAGACCGGTGATCTCAGAACTGGTGCGGCCACTGACCGGTGTGTTCTTGGTCGTCTCATCAGTCAAATAGACGTAGGGGTTCCAGTTGGCCTTCTTATGGTCGCCGCCGAGTTTGCGGTACCTGAAGTGGTATTCTCCACCGGCATACTTCGAGTCGCCCAAGACTTTACTGCTCTCTATCGCGTGCCAGGTAAGAGATGCCTTGCCGGAATCGTCGGTGGACCTCCCGTCGGCCTGGGTTATGGGCGTATCGATCAGCACGACCGTTTCGCTGTAACCGCTATCCAGCAACCCAGCCCCGTCGCCTTTCGCCTTCACCCGAATCTCGTAGGCGTACGGGGAGTCTCCTAGCCCCTTCTCCGGGCTGGTGGGTGACATCATGTCATCTAAGTCAATGTCCATAAGGGAACCGCTTCGAGATACAGTACGCGGCGATGACCATGCGTCGCCTAACGGCTGAATCTCCACTACGTACTCTGTAAGAGGAGAATTGCGGGACCCATCCCAAAACAGCCTGGCATGTCGCAGCGGAAGCGGAGTGATGTCCAAGCCGGTCGGCGCGACCGGTTGCAGGCTCACAGGCTTCTGCGCGCTCCATTCGGAATCCCCACGGCTGTTCTGGCCTCTGGCTCTATATAGATAATCGACGCCGTTCAGCAGCCCGGTAATGGTGGCTGTGGAATCGGAGAAGCTGATCTTGTAATTGTCAAACGGCAGCGTGCGGAATCTTGGATTTGGTTGCTCACCGAACCATTGTTGGACCTCGAAAGAATCGGTGTCAGGGGCCAACTGCATTTCGAGGGTTACAGTTCCGTCGCTTGTCGTATAACTCACTATCGTAGGCGGGTCCGGAGGCCCGAGGACTTTGACGTACTTCTTGACGCTGGCGATAACAGCGCCGCCTGAGCGCAACTCTCCCGTTACCCAGCCGCCAACCTTATCGCACCCTTTCACGCTGAGAGACGTCGTATGTGAAGTCCGGTTAGCCGGCACAGTGCGGTCTTCCTGGCGGTCTGAACAGTCGCTGTCGAACCCGATGTCGCCGTTGTCGGTGGTGACCCGGATAGTGTAGCTCTGCGACGAGTCCAGATTTGAAGCGGTAACGGAGAAGATATCCGACTGGCCCTTCTCCATCTCCTCTACTAAGTCCACTAACTCTATTCGAGGGCTCTCGTCGACAGTCACTTGGTGGCTGTCGGTGTCGATCCCGGAGCCAGACAAACGTAACTCCGCCGTTACCCAGCCTCCACCTCCGTCACACCCCCACAACGTCAGCGAGACGCTGTAGGAGGTCTGGTTGGCCGGAACGCTTCTGTCATCCTGCCGATCCGAGCAGTCGCTGTTGAACCCGATGTCGCTGTTGTCGGTGGTGACGCGTATGGTGTAACTCTGGGACGAGTCCAGGTTGGAGGCATCCACTGTGAAACCATCCGACGCTCCTTTCCCCAACTCCGAGATCAGCCCTGTAATGGTTATCTCTGGCGGCTCGGTGACGGTCACGTCCCGCCACGCGGTGGCAACGGTCGTGCCTCCTTGGCTCAACGCCGCCGTTACACGGCCATTACCCTCGGCACATCCCCACAACGTGATGGAGACGCTATAGGAGGTCCGATTGACCGGAACAGCCCGATCCTCCTGTCTGTCCACACAGGTGTTCTCGAACCCGATTCGGCTGTTGTCGGTGGTAATCCGTATGGTGTAGCTCTGAGTCGAGTCCAAGTTGGAGGCGTTCACCTTAAAGCTATCGCTTGCACCTTCTCCCATGCTGACGACCAGTCCGGTAACGGTAACGCTAGGAGTGGGCGCAGGGGTCGTGCCCGTCGCGGTGTTCGACGGGCTGCTGTAGGTCAATGAGTAGTTGACGCCGTCACCGCGTGCCTTCACCCGAAAGTCGTAGCTCGTAGAGGCGGACAGCCCGCTGACCGTCGTCGATGGGCCGGAGTAGACGTACTTGGCGTGAAGCCATGTGCTCGAACTGCTCTTCTTGTACTCGACCTTGTAGGCGTCCGCTCCCGTCGGAGCAGTCCAACTCAGATCGACGCTGTTGTGAGTCGTCCCACCTGCGCT
>JAAXHZ010000186.1 GCA_012270625.1 Dehalococcoidia bacterium
AAAGCCATACCCACGCACGGCCTTCGCCCAACCGAATAAGGCGGCGAAGATCTCGGAAACGATCATGAAACTCGGACCGCCGGAACCCATATTCACCACCAGTTCACCGAAGTGTCCGCGTTCGAGCCGCCATTCGGGGTTGAGCTGGCAAAGCTGCTCCAGCAGTTCGTCGGTGAGCGGGATCGCATCGGGCAGACGCAGGGCGAGCAGCCCCCAGTGTTGAGGCCGCGCCTCAGCGGGAGCGTCAGTCGGTGGGCTGAGGGTCGTCGTCATCCAGCGCCTCCGCATCGGGTCATTACCTGCACGATAGCCGCCGTCGGTCGTGTGGACGTCTGGAGGAGATCAGTCAGACATGAGCGCCGGATTGAGGTAACTGAGTGAGCCGGCGTCGAGAACGAGCATCAGATCGGCGTTCTCGAACAGCCATGCCGGGCGGATGACGATCTCTGGATCCGTGAATCCAGAGAACGCAAAGAACTCGATGCCGCCAAACTCTTCAACATATTCAACCCACTGACTGCCCGTGAAACGCCGCAGCTCGACGCGCGACAGGTTGTCGGCGTAAGAAAACACCAGGTGAAAGTGCTGCTTGAATGCCTCAAACTCTGTTTCAACGGCCTCCTGCACAAATGCATAGACAGGGGCAGACCCAAACCGGTGGCTACGTACATGATGATTCGCCAGTTCCGCCAGATCGGAACCGCCCCCAGGCCGGTCTCCGGTCAGGAGCGCGGCAAAGACGATCCAGTCGGCGTACGAGACCGTATCTGCACCCCACATCCCACACTCGCGGTAACGCCACGCTTTGAGCTGGTAGGGCCGAGGATGCAGTCACGGAAGAACGACATGGCGGCGTCCACATTCACGCGCTCGGATGACGTTTCGGGATTTGTCATGACTGCTGCTGGGTGTTGGCTATCCGTCGATTGCGAAATCGGACAAACTTGTTTCTGCTCTCCCCCCGCAGCGCGGGGGGAGATGTCACGAAGTGACAGAGGGGGGTCCCTTCTGTGTCTGAGCCGATGGGGTCGGAAGCGAGCGAAGATCGTCCCAGACCCCCCTCTGCCTTCGGCATCTCCCCCCGCAGCGCGGGGGGAGAGTTGACGAAGGTCTCCGCAAGCAAGCACGATAGACCTCGTGTGAACAGGCCTAGTCGAATCGGAGCGGTGGAAGCTCGCGCAGAATTCGCGTCCGCAGCTGTCGCCGCCCTGCGTTACTGCTGAACGCGCCTGCGGCCCCGTCCTTGCCCGATCGCCAGAACTCTGCACCGCGCACAATGTGGCCTTCACGATTTTCGCTCTCCAGTTTGAGGAGCGGAGATTCCATGAGCTCGTGGTACGCCTCAGGATCGACGCACCGGAATTGCCATAGCTGGCGCGTGCCAGTTCCAGGACATTTGGAAATACAGAGTGCATCAGAACGGCGCCGGTCATCTTCTGGATGGTGAACTGATCAGGATCGCTGCCGGCATTGGGGAGCACTCGCAGGATCCCGCGCCAGTATGCGCTGAGCAATAGAACGCGTCCGTCGAGTTCGTCCTGCTCGAAGACGGCACTGGATCCGCGCACCAAATTCCCTGAGCGAGTTCACCATCCCAGAAGACAGAATCGTCATCTGTCGCGCTTCTTCGCTCTCGGTTGCACCCAACAGACAGACAAACAGGAGCTTGGATTGACGCCAAAGCGAAGTGCAGACGTGTCCTCTCGATCAACCAGTGCTCGCAGAGCCCCGAGACGATGTTGGCCGTCAACCACGAAGAACTTGTCCTCTGCGCTGACCACAAGGCACATACCACTGCAATCACGTGGCCGAAGATGTCGCGTCGGATCGAACTTTCGGATGTTCAGGCGCAGCGCGGTTGGCAGATCAACTCGATCTTGTTCGAATTCTTGCAAGAGCTTCGAACGTGAGTCGGCGAAGCTGGGCTCTGATATCCCTTGTTGGCTTCGTACTCACGTGTTGGCACGATGGTCTGCTCGCACAGCGCTCCCATCTCGATCTCTCCGACAACCCGCGGATTTTCGCAGTTCCTGTCGCCTTTCACGTAGCTACACTAATCACCGGAATCTGTGTTTCCATCGGTCTTCCTCCAATTCTGATGTTGCTCGCCTCTGAACGAGCGGACGGCTGGTGACCCCATGTAGGGTGCGAGATGGCGGGTACGTCATTCTGGGTGCAAGCGGCATCATCAGCTTTAGGGATTACAGCGAGCTAACCTTCGTTCACACGGGAATTGTCCATGCGCATCACCTTTTGTGGGACTGGGGCTGGCGGCTCGATTGGGCCTGACCGCGGCAATGCCTCGATTCATCT
>JAAXHZ010000187.1 GCA_012270625.1 Dehalococcoidia bacterium
ATTCCGAGCTTCTGGCTGGGGATGACGTTCATTCTTGTAACAGTCATCTTCTTTAGCTGGAAGCCGCCGATAACCGTGTACAACATTTGGGATGACCCTGTTAAGAACCTCCAGATCATGGCGGGCCCGGCACTGGCGCTTGGGATCGGACTGGGAGCGTTCATCGCGCGCATGGCGAGGACTCAGCTACTCGAGGTGTTCAGGGAGGACTACGTGCGCACGGCGCGAGCGAAGGGACTTGGGGAGCGAGTGGTGATGTGGCGGCACGTCGTCAGGAACGCGCTGCTTCCGGTTATTACGCTGTCGGGACTTCAGCTTGCGTTCCTGCTTGGAGGCTCGGTCGCGGTCGAGAGGGCGTTTTCAGTTCCCGGTCTTGGCACTGCGCTTGTCGGAGGCATCGAGGAGAGAGACTGGATGATAATACAGAATCTCGTCCTGCTGTACGCGATAGTGTTCGTGGTCATCAATCTAGTGGTCGATCTGGCGTATGGGCTGATCGATCCACGCATCAGGTATCAGTAGCTCCGGCTGGACATTCTAGTGTCGAGTCGGCTTGCAAAGTAGGAGATCGTGGCCCAAGGCACGGAACCATTGCTTGGACAGCTTCAACCCAGGCGTCAGTCTCGAGTCGAAGCGCTGTATGACAATACAAAACGCTTCGCTCGGTCGTCCGTACTGGGGACAGGAGCCGCGGTGTTCCTGCTGTTCATGGTGTTCGTTGCGCTGTTCGCGCCGGCGCTGGCGCCTGAAGACCCGCTGAAGTCCAACTATGGGGCGCTGCTGAGGTCTCCGTCGCTGGAGTTCCCGATGGGAACGGACGGGCTGGGGCGAGACACGCTGAGCAGGGTGATCGCAGGCACACGTCTGAGTCTGTTCGTATCTGTGACGGCCATCGTGATTTCGAAGGTCATAGGCTTTTCATGGGGGATTTTAAGCGGGTACCTCGGCGGCAGGTTCGACCTGCTGAGCCAGCGGCTGCTGGACGTGCTGATCTCGTTTCCGAGCGTCATACTGGCTCTGCTGCTGCTGGTCGCACTTGGCGCCGGGGTGAACACTGTCATCATCGCGATAGCCGCGACTGGGATCGCGGGGACAACGCGCATAATCAGATCGGTCGCGCTGCTGATTCGGGAGTCGGAGTACGTCCTGGCCGCGCGTATGATTGGGGCATCTCCCGTGCGAATCATGGTACGGCATGTGACACCGCAGTGTGTCGCTCCGCTGCTGGTTGTGGCGAGCGCGAGCCTTGGGGGCGCGATCTTCACGGAGGCGGCTTTGAGCTATCTGGGTTTGGGAGTCCCTCCGCCGGACCCGAGCTGGGGCAACATGCTGGGGGGCATCCTGGTGGCGTCTTTCAAGCCGCCGTGGTGGCTGGTGGTGTTCCCGGGCTGTGCGATCACGCTGACGATTCTCGCGTTCAACCTGTTTGGCGACGCTCTGCGGGACCATCTCGATCCGAGGCTGCGGGGACGGCTCGAGTAGTTTCGGGGCTGGGTTGAGGAGTGAGTGGAGAGGAGTGAGGAGTGAGAGCCTCCCCCAGCCACACTATTGACCACGCATCGGGGACTTATGTAATTTTCTTATGAATTGGGTCTTCGTTGACCCTATTTTTTTGATTGTGATATACTACACAAGCTTTCAAGGGGACCCCTGATGCGCGGTCGGAAAGTGGCCTTAGTCCTGCGTTTGGTGGGTATAGGCTGGTTCGTAGCCATGTGCATCGGCGGGGGGGCTGTTGGAGGGTTGTTTCTCGACCGACAGTTGGAGACTGCCCCAATCCTGACCCTGCTAGGGTTGTGTGTCGGAATCGCGGTTGCGGTTCTCGGGATGTACAGGATGCTCATGGCCGTACTGGCCAACCCTGAGGAGCAGTAGTCGGATGGTTTGCGGGCTGGCAATCGGCCTGCTGAAACGATAGGGGAACTTATAGTTGCTGCGCAGCCCTAAGGCGCTACTCATACTGGCGGCGGCTTTAGTAATTCTGGTGGTTGCGCTGCTCGGCGGAGCGCTGGGCGAGGCATTCGGATTCGGATTTCTCGGAGCGCCGCTCGCCGCGATCCACATCCCCGCGGAACCGATGCTGGCCGATCCCATCATCGGGGACTTCCAGATCACAAACACCATGGTCGCGACCTGGATCGCGATTGTCGTACTACTGATAATCGCCCTCAAGGTCCGAAGTGGTCTGTCCGACGTACCCGGCAGGTTCCAGGGCCTCGTCGAAGTCATCCTGGAGTTCTTCCTCAACCTTGCGGAGAGCATCGCTGGCCGGGATCGCGCCAGGCTGTTCTTCCCACTCGTGATGAGCATCTTCCTGTTCATCTTCGTCGCCAACTGGATTGGCATACTTCCGGGCTTTGGCACTATCGGTCGCATCGAGACGGCCGATGAGATCGCTCACCACTACTGTGACAAGTACCATGACGACGAGTCGAAGTACGATGACTGCCTTGCGCACAAGCAGGTGCAGATCTTCGAGGGAGAGGGAGCTTTCGGGTATCTTGCTCCTGGCTCAGTCGGCAGCGACGTTAGCATCAAGGAGTGGAAAGAGAATCCTCAGCCCGGCAAGCAGGCGGGATTGCTGGTGCCGTGGTTCAGGAGCGCGAACACGGACCTGAACACGACGCTCGCGATTGCGATAGTCGCCATGGTGATGATCCACTTCTGGGCGTTCCGCGCGCTCGGTGTGTTTGGTCACGTGGGCAAGTTCATAAACTTCAAGCAGGGACCGATCGGGTTCTTTGTCGGCATCCTGGAGCTGATCTCGGAGGCTGCCAGACTGATCAGCTTCACGTTCCGTCTGTTTGGGAACATCTTTGCGGGCGAGGTACTTCTCGCGGCGATGATCTTCCTGATCCCGCTGATCGGCATTATCCCGTTCCTGGGACTAGAGCTGTTCGTCGGTCTCATCCAAGCGTTCATCTTCTCGATGCTCACCTTGGTGTTTGCGGCAGCGGCGACAGTGGCCCACAATGGAGACCATCACTAGCATCAACCAAGTCCTCAAGGCCCAGATGGTGGCGTGTCCACCTTCGGGAACACGAGCAAGCAGTCAACCTCTTATCATCTATCAAGGAGTGAGGAACAATGGAGGGAGACATTCTCAACATAGGCGCCGGACTGGCCATAGGCGTGGGCGCAATCGGGCCGGGAATCGGTATCGGATTGCTGGCAGCCAAGGCCATGGAAGCGCTGGGTCGTAATCCTGAAGCGGCTGGGCCGATTCAGCAGAACATGATCCTGGCAATCGCCTTCACCGAGGCTATCGCCATCTACGCGCTGGTCGTAGCGATCATAATCAAGTTCGTCTAGCATGGGGCATCCGAACGAACCAGGTCGCTCTACCGTCATTGGATGAGCCCTGGGGCAGGTTTTCGGTTCCGTCTCGGCTCAATAGATCATCGTAAAGCGGACGAGGTGAGGACGCAGCATAGACGCCCTAATAACGGAGCAGCCTGAGGTAGTCAGCCTTACTCTCATCCTGATGCTCCTGCTCTTCGCGGTTATCCTGTGGAGACGCTGGTTCATCCAGATGACTATCCTGCTCGGTTTACTGATACAGTTGTGGAGTCTCAAGTTGATGGTCTGGTCGGGTCGTCTGCTGATACGAGTGTTGAGACGACTTACGTCGGCGAGGTGAAGGCATGGAAGCCTTAGGAATAAATCTAGCTGGTCTGCTGACCCATCTGATCAGCTTTGTCATTCTGGTCGGTCTGCTGACGTACCTGCTTTACCGGCCGGTGATACGTGTTCTGGACCAGAGGTCTGACAGGATCAGGGAGAGTCTGGAAGCGTCGCAGCGCGCTCAGGAAGAGGCGGCCAAGTCGCGGGAAGAGATGCAGGAGCAGCTCGAAACAGCCCGCGCCGAGGGCCAGCAGATGATAGCTCAGGCTCGAGAGGTGGCTGATCGGTTCCGAGAAGAGGAGCTGGCGAGGGCCCGTGAAGAGATCGCCGCAGAGCGCGCCCGGGCGGAGGCCAACATTCAGCGGGAACGCGACGCCGCGGTCGAGGAGCTCCGCAGGGAGTTCGCGGGTCTGGCAGTTGTCGCGGCCGAGCGGGTCATTCGACGTTCGCTGGACGACTCGGACCACAGTGTGTTGATCGAGCAGGTGTTGGAAGAGGGATCGCAGGGCCCGAGCAGAAACTAGCGTCGGGAAAATTGCACTCGTGCAATTTTCCAGGAGTGAGTGGAGAGGAGTTAGGAGTGAGGTCCATCCCTTGATTCCGGGTTGAGCCGGAATGACGTTGTGATGGACTTGCTTCTATTTTCACAAGTAATTACAGGTAGGATCGATGCCCGCAGGCGCTTCGGCAAGAAGATACGCTCAAGCAGTGTTCCAGATCGCAGTAGAAGGCGATGAGCTGGAGCGCTGGCTGGACGATCTCACCCAACTGGCTGACTCGATTACGAACGAGGAGTTCAGGCAGACTCTGTCGGCTCCCCGGATATCGATGGCGCAGAAAGAGAGCCTGATACGTGAGGGATTGGGGACTTCGGTCGGGCCGCTTGCCTTGAACCTGATCTGTCTGCTGGCCAGTCGAGGCCAGGTGCACTTACTTCCGGGAATTGCAGACAGGTTCCAAGAGATGCTCGATGTCCACCAAGGCGTCGAGCGCGCTGAGGTGGTGTCGGCAGTTTCTCTGAGTGAGGCCCAGCGGGACGAGGTCACGCAGATGCTCAATGAGCTGTCCGGCAAGGACGTCAGGGTCACTACACGGGTTGACTCGGAGATACTCGGAGGACTGGTTATCAGAGTCGGGGACCGGGTCATGGACGGCAGCGCACGAACCAGATTGCAGAATATGAGAAGAGAGCTTGCGCAGCGACGCTGAAGTTAGTGGCTAGCAACTAGTGGTTGGTGGACAGTCCCCGCTCCGGTCGGAGTGAGGGTGAAACCGTACCCACACCGGGAAGAAAAGTTCCAGGGAGGCCGAAATGGCGGTCAGAGGACAAGACATAGCCTCCGTAATTCGGAGTCAGATCGAAAACTGGGAGCAGCAGCTCGAAGCGGTCAACGAAGGTACGGTGATCGAAGTCGGGGATGGCGTTGCCCAGGTCCACGGTCTCTCAGGCGCGGCTTACACTGAGCTTCTCGAGTTCGAGGGAGGGGTCATGGGTATGGCGCTCAACCTCGAAGAGGACTCGGTGGGCGCGGTAATCATGGGCGATCCTCTCGCTGTGAAAGAGGGGTCCAGGGTGCGCAGCACCGGAAGAATCGTCGAGGTGCCTGTTGGGGAAAACCTGCTCAGTCGCGTTGTAAGCGCGCTGGGGGAACCGATCGATGGCAAGGGGCCGATCGAAACGTCGGATGCGAAGCCGGTCGAGGTGGTGGCGCCTGACGTATCCACCCGCATATCGGTCGATACTCCGGTACAGACGGGCATCAAGGCGATCGATGCCATGATCCCGATAGGGCGCGGTCAGCGTGAGCTTATAATCGGAGACCGCTCCACAGGCAAGTCTGCAATCGCGCTCGACGCGATCATCAATCAGCGCGGCGGCGATCTGGTGTGCATCTACGTAGCCATTGGCCAGAAGGCCAGCAAGGTCGCGCAGACGGTGGCGCTGTTGGAAAGCCACGGAGCGATGGAGCACACGATTGTTGTCGCGGCCAACTCCGCCGACCCTGCGCCTATGCAGTATCTCGCGCCTTACGCAGGCTGCGCGATGGCCGAGTACTTCATGGACCGGGGCCAGGACGCGCTGATAGTTTACGACGACCTTTCAAAGCACGCCTGGGCGTACCGGGAGATGTCGCTGCTGCTCAGGAGGCCGCCTGGACGCGAAGCGTATCCAGGCGACGTCTTCTATCTCCACAGCAGGCTGCTGGAGAGGGCCGCCAAGATGGACGATGAGCATGGAGGCGGCTCGATTACTGCGCTGCCGATCATCGAGACACAGGCGGGCGACGTGTCGGCATATGTCCCAACTAACGTAATCTCGATTACCGACGGACAGATATACCTGGAAACGGAGCTGTTCAACTCAGGCATACGTCCGGCAGTGAACGCCGGTCTATCGGTGTCGCGCGTGGGCAGCTCGGCCCAGACGAGAGCGATGAGGTCTGTTGCGGGCACGCTGAGGCTGGACTTGGCGCAGTATCGCGAGCTAGTGACTTTCGCGCAGTTCGGGACTGCCGATCTGGACCCGGCCACTCGCAGACAGCTAGAGCGCGGTCAGCGCGCCACTGAGGTTCTCAAGCAGGGTCAGAACGTTCCTCTGGCGGTCGAGAAGCAGGTGTCGATGATCTACGCGCTCGTAAACGGATTCCTCGATGACGTCGAGATCGACCGAGTGATCGCCTTCGAGAACGCTTTCCACAGCTATATGGACGCGAATCATCCAGAGCTTCTCTCGACGATACGCAGCGAGAGGACTATCAGCGACGAGACGGGCGAGGCGCTCAGCTCGGCGATCCAAGACTTCAAGAACAGCGTTCCGTATTAGTCTGAATATACTCAAGGACGGCCAGCCATGGTGGCTAGTGTTCGACAGCTAAGGCGCAGGATACGCAGCGTCGAGAATACCGCGAAGATTACCAACGCGATGTCGATGATCGCGGCGTCGAAGATGCGCAGGGCGCAGGACGAGGCTCTTACGAGCAGGCCATATTCAGACAACCTCAACAGCCTTCTGGCAGACCTTGCGGCTCAGCCTCAAGAGGATGAAGACAACATTCACCCGCTGCTGGTCTCACGAGAGACCAGCAGAATAGAGGTGGTTCTGATCACTCCGGACCGGGGACTGACCGGAGGGCTCAACTCCAACATCAACAGGGCGGCTGGTCAATTCATAGCTGATTACGGCGACAACGCGAGGGTCATAGCCGTGGGACGCAAGGGCCGCGACTTCATGATCCGCTATAACAGAAACGTTCGCGCGGTCTTCACGGACATCGGCGACAGACCGACTATCCTGGACATTACTCCGGTGGCCCGCCTCGCGATGGAGTCTTACTCTTCGGAAGAGGTGGACGCGGTTTTCGTCGCCTACGCGAAGTTCGTCAACACCACTGTTCAGCAGGCGGTTGTCGAGCAGCTTCTGCCCGTACAGCCCGCGGAGTTGAGTCCGCAGGAGCAGGTAGGGTACATCTATGAGCCGGACCCGGCAGAGGTGCTGTCTGAGCTGCTGCCACGCTACGTCGAGATGCAGATATACCACGCTCTGCTCGAGGGCATAGCCAGTGAGCAGTCGGCGAGAATGGTTGCGATGCGGAATGCTACGGACAATGCCAACGCGATGGTCGAAGACCTGACGCTGGTCATGAACAAGGCGAGGCAGGAGTCGATCACAACCGAGCTTCTGGACATCATCGGCGGAGCGGCGGCGGTCGAGGCTTGATGAATTGGGGATGGTGAGAGGGTACAACAACTTACCCTCACCCCCGTATCAAGTACGGGGCAGGGTCTAGCCCCCTCTCTCTCAAGGGAGAGGGAACTCCAAACTGGAAGAGAGAAAAGCCCTGAAGACAGGGGAGACAATATGGCAGACGGAAAGATCACACAGGTAATCGGAACGGTCGTGGACGTGGAGTTTCCTCCCGAGGACATGCCGTCGATTTTCAACGCTCTAGAGACAGAGATCGACGGTGAGCGACTGGTGCTCGAAGTGGAGCAGCACGTAGGGAACAGCTGGGCGCGATGTCTGGCGCTCGGTCCTACTGAGGGTCTCCGGCGCGGTGTTCCAGTGGCAGATACCGGCCAACCCGTTGCCGTTCCGGTAGGGGACCCGACACTGGGTCGTCTCTTCAACTGCCTCGGAGAGACCCTGGATAACCTCGAGGAGATCGACGGCAGCGAGTCGTGGCCGATCCACCGCGAGCCGCCGAGCTTCGATGAGCAGGCCACGGAGGTAGAGATCCTAGAGACCGGTCTGAAGGTCATGGATCTCGTGACGCCCTTCACGAAGGGCGGCAAGGTCGGCGCATACGGCGGCGCGGGAGTTGGCAAGACGGTTATCATCCAGGAGCTGATCCGCAACATCGGCACAGAGCACGAGGGCGTGTCGGTCTTCGCAGGCGTTGGAGAGCGCTCGCGTGAGGGCAACGATCTCTGGCACGAGATGCAGGAGTCCGGCGTTCTGAACAACACCGTGCTTGTGTTCGGACAGATGAACGAGCCTCCCGGCGTCCGCGCCCGCGTCGGTCTGACCGGTCTCACGATGGCCGAGTATTTCAAGGAAGAGCGCGGTCAGGACGTGTTGATGTTCATAGACAACGTCTATCGCTACATCCTGGCGGGCATGGAGGTGTCGGCGCTGCTGGGCAGAATGCCGTCGGCGGTAGGATACCAGCCCACGCTGGCGACGGAGATGGGCGCGCTCGAAGAGAGGATTACGTCATCGAAGAGCGGTTCGATCACGTCGTTCCAGGCTATTTACGTACCAGCCGATGACTACACCGACCCGGGAATCGTGACCACGTTCGGGCACCTCGACGCCGTGGTCTCGCTTGAGCGCGCCATCGCTGAACAGGGCTTGTATCCAGCGGTCGATCCGCTGTCCAGCTTCTCCAGGATTCTCGAGCCTGCGATCGTGGGTCAGGAGCACTACGACGTCGCCAGAGGTGTGCAGCAGGTGCTCCAGCGCTACCGGGATCTCCAGGACATCATCGCGATTCTGGGAATCGAGGAGCTGTCTGAGGAGGACCGCCTCACCGTCTCTCGCGCGAGGAAGATCCAGCGCTTCCTGTCACAGCCGATGTTCGTGGCTGAGCAGTTCACTGGACAGGAGGGGCGCTACGTAAGCATCCGCGACACTGT
>JAAXHZ010000188.1 GCA_012270625.1 Dehalococcoidia bacterium
TTCAACATGAGCGAGTCGAGGGAGCCTGCGCTGGCGGATTAAGATCTACTTTCGCTCTCCCTCTCTGGGGGAAGACGTCACGAAGTGACAGAGGGGGTCCCTTCTGCGCCAGAGTGGATCAGGTCGGGAGACAGCGAAGACCGTCCCAGACCTCCCTCTGTCTTCGGCATCTCCCCCCAGAGGGGGAGAGTTGGCGGAGATCCGCGCCCGCAAGTCTAAACTAGTCTGGACTAGTTCATGATCTGAGGCAGCTGTGGCCACTCAACACTCAGAAGACACTGGCGAACACAAAGTTTGGACGATCGCCGAAGCCAAAGCGAAGCTGTCGCAGATCCTGCGCCTCGCAGAGAGTGAAGGCCCGCAACGCATCGGAGTTCGCAAATCCTTTGTGATCATCCCTGAACGCGACGCAGATCAGCGTGAGCTTCCGGAAGAGCGCATGCCAATGGGGCAATGGCTCCTCGAAAACATGCCGCGAGACATCTACTCCGACGAACCGTATGGGCGAGGCTCTGAGCGGCCAATACCATTCGTCGACTACGGGATGGATGAGGACTGGGCCGACGACGAGGAGATTGAATGAGCGGCTATCTGCTGGACACCAATGTTGTTTCTGAAATTACGAAGAGTCATCCCAATCCGAACGTCGCTGCGTTTGTGGTGGCGAACTCAGACCTCTGGCTATGTTCAATCGTGTTGCATGAATTGGAGTTTGGGCTGCAATTGCTTCCGCCAGGCCGACGGCGTGATGAAAAGCGTGCGGCGCATCATGAGTTCGTGACCAACTATCGAGACCGAATCTTGCCTGTTGACCAACTGGCAGCTGAACGAAGCGCCAGGTTCAGGGCGAGATCTCGTCGAGCAGGTCTCACGGTAGCCATGGGAGATACCCTCATTGCAGGTACGGCCGCGATCCACGACCTGACAGTCGCCACGCGCAACGTCCGCCACTTCGAAGAATTGGGTGCCGAGATCATCAACCCGTGGGAATACGCCCTTGGCTAGCGCACCGTCATACGTGCCACCGCCGCTTCGTTCAGTTCGATGCCCAACCCTGGACGGTCGCTGAGTTCGATGCAGCCGTCCTTGGGGATGACTGATTCTCCGTAGAGTTCGGCCACGTCGTCGATCGGGCCGGAGAACTCCTCGGAGTACTCGTGCGGTCGGGTCGCGTTCTGGACGGTGGCGTAGACGTGCAGCGAGGCCATCGAGTTGATCCCAGCTTGCGGGCTGTGCGGCATCACTGGCTTGTCCAGCACCGTCGCCATGTCGAAGATGCGCTTGACCTCGCTCGGACCGCCCGCGTTGAGAATGTCGGGCTGGAGGATGTCCACATTGCCGAGCAGGACCAGGTGTTCGAACCACCAGCGGTAGGCGTCCTGCTCGCCAGCCGAGACCGCCACGTCGAGCGCGTCCGACACCTGCTTGAGGCCGGGCAGGTCGTAGTGAGGGATCGGTTCCTCGAAGTGGTCGATGCCCAACTCTTCGAAGCGCCGACCCTGTTGGATCGCGGTCGAGACCGAGTAGCCGTTGTTGGCGTCGAAACCCAGGTATTGGCCTTCGTCCAGGTGTTCGCGCACCAGTTTGAAGATCTGGAAGTCCTTCTCAGGGTCAATGTCCTGCCGCCAGCCGCGCCAGTCCA
>JAAXHZ010000189.1 GCA_012270625.1 Dehalococcoidia bacterium
TTGACCGGGCATCCGAGTCCCTCGACCAGGCCGTCGCGAAGTGTGCTGTCGCCCATGCGCAGACCGTCGAACCTGACGCTCGGATCGAGCATGAACGGAGCCTGTGTCATGTTCTCGGCGCCTCCGGCGACCGCGATGTCCACCTCTCCGGTTCGGATGAGCTGGGCAGCCATGTTGATCGCCTCAAGCCCTGACGAGCACTGCCTGTTGACGGCGATGGTGGGGGTCTCCTCGGGGATTCCGGCGTTGAGCGAGGACAGCCGCGCGGCGTACCCCGCCTCCTGCGCCTGGAGCGCGTTTCCGATCACCACCTCTTCGACCATGTGCGGCGACACCCCGGCGCGTTCGAGAGCGGCCTTGATCGCCGCGGCTCCGAGGTCGGGGGCCGCTACGTCCTTGAACGCTCCACCGAACCTTCCCATTGGTGTTCTCGCGCCGCTGACGATTACCGCGTTCTGCATCACGTATCTCCTTGTGGGTTTAGC
Organism: Dehalococcoidia bacterium; assembly: GCA_012270625.1. Next base: position 486 of record JAAXHZ010000189.1, read on the forward strand.
TGCTGATTTGCCCGATTATACGCCTTTTGAGAAGTGAGTGGAGAGAGGACTAGTTCCGAGTCTGTGTCAGGTTGGCAGGTAGGGATTTCACCCTCACCCCCGTATCAAGTACAGGGCAGGCTCCGGCCCTCTCTCAGAGGGAGAGGGGCGCTTCTCTCGGTTGCAAAGCGACAGGGGGTACGGTATAAATGCGTCGGCCAAATCATGTCCCGCACTCCGATCGGGTCGATTGGATTTGTATGTCCAGCTTTAAGCTGGCGGCTGGAGAGTGTTTACATGAGAGCAGCCCGGATCAGCGCGCCGAAAACGTCAAAGCAGCCTGCGACATGTACGAGAATATAGAAGACAGCGTGGTCAAGGTGGTGATGGGAGTGTAGATATGGGTACATTCGACGGCAAGGCAGTGATCGTCACGGGCGGGGCTCTCGGCATCGGGAGGGCCACGGCAATCGAGTTTGCGAAAGAGGGCGCCAGCGTCGTAGTCGCGGACGTTAACGAGGAAGCGGGACGCGCGGTTGAGTCCGAGCTGAACAGCCACGGACCGGGCGGTCTGCTAGTCCTCGCTGACGTTGGGCGCATGAGCGAGTGCAGTCGCGTAGTCGCTGAGACGGCTGAGACCTTCGGCGGCGTGGACGTGCTGTTCAACAACGTCGGCATCCAGTCGCCCAACTCGTACCGGAACGTCGAGGATACTCCGGAGGAGATGTGGGATCGAATCCTGGACGTAAACCTCAAGAGTTGCTACATGATGTCGAAGTTCGCCATACCTGAAATGCGCAAGAGGGGCGGCGGCGCGATTATCAACACCGCGAGCGTTCAGGGCCTCCAGTCGCAGAAGCTGGTTCCCGCCTACGCGGCGAGCAAGGGCGGCATACTGTCCCTGACGCGCCAGATGGCGCTCGATTACGCGGAGGAGAACATCCGCGTGCTCGCGGTCTGTCCCGGTACCATCGACACCGAGCTGGTGCGGACGGTCGCGCGCATGGAAGAGGGCGACCCCGACGAGCTCATCGCTGAGTGGGGCAAGGGGCATCCCATAGGCCGGGTTGGCCAGGGAGTGGACATCGCCAACGTAGTGCTGTTTCTGGCCAGTGAGAAGGCCAGCTTCATGACAGGCGAGCACGTCAACGTGGATGGTGGATTCATGGCACTCGGAGCATGGGCCTCGGGGGCTGGCGCAGCGGCGCAGGAGTAGTCTTCTACCAGAGCCATCCGACCGGGCCAGATCTAATGCTGTCGTGAGGAGGTGGAATATGGAGGGTAAAGTAGCCATTGTCACTGGCGGCGCAGGGGGTCTGGGGTCGGAGATCTGCCGAAAATTCTCGTCGCGTGGCGCGGCTGTATGTGTGGCCGACGTGAACGCCGAAGCGGCGTCGGAAGTGGCTCTGTCGATCGACGCTGACGGCAGCCGCGCAATCGCGGTGCAGGTCGAAGTGACCGACGAGGACTCGGTGATCGCCGCTGTCAGGACTGTCGTGAACGACCTCGGACGTGTGGACTATCTGGTGCATTGCGCTGGAACGAACATCAAGTCGCCGGTTCTCGAAATGTCGCTCGATCAGTGGAACCTCTCGCTGGAAGCGCACCTGACGGGAGCGTTCCTGTTCTGCCGAGAGGCTGGCAGGCGAATGGTGGAACAGGGAGACGGAGGCAGCGTCGTGCTGATGTCGTCGGTAGCCGCAACTGCCCCTGTTCCCGAACGTGGAGCGTACGGCCCGGCGAAGGCGGCGCTAATCAACTTCGCCGGACAGCTTGGCCTAGAATGGGCCAGGTACGGAATCAACGTCAACGCGGTCTGCCCCGGCGTAGCGGTAACGCCCATGACTGAGATGGTGTACAGCAGAGAGCCTGAGCTGCGCGAGCAGAGATTGAAACGGTTCCCGATCAAGCGCGAAGTGCTGCCTGAGGAGGTCGCTGACCTCGTGCTGTTCCTGTGCAGCGACGAAGCCCGCTACATCAATGGTGTCGGCATTCCCATAGACGGCGGCTTCCTAAACTCGGGGTTCTACCAGGATCCGGGGACTTGAGACGCTTGCGAGTCCACTCGGAGGAACACACATGGCGATCCTGAACAACGATACTGACGTATCCGTACTCGTGGACGGACTCGACCACGTCGAGGGAATCGCCTGGGGACTGGACGGGTACTGTTACGCCGGAGGAGAGGCGGGCCAGATCTATCGGATCGACATAGAGCGCAAGGAGGCCGTGCAGATCGCCGACACCGGCGGATTCATACTCGGTCTGGCCCTCGACGCGCACAATAACGTCTATGCCTGCGACACTGGCAATAGAGCCGTGATGAAGATTGCTCCAGGTGGAGACGTGACGACGTACACCACCGGCGCGCCGGACGAGCCGTTCAACACTCCAAACTATCCGGCGTTCGACGCCGACGGCAACCTGTACGTGTGCGACTCAGGCGATTGGCGGTCCGACGACGGCAAGATATACAGAGTCAGGCCCAGAGGTGAGACGGAGGTCTGGAATCGGTCGCTGTGCGAATTCCCAAATGGCCTCTGTGTAGGCATAGATGGTACGAGCCTGTTCGTCGCGATGAGCCTGAATCCTCCCAGGATTTCCGAGATCGAAATAGCGTCCGACGGCTCCGCGGGAGATGCGCGAACGGTCGTCGAGATCCCAGGTACTGTGCCGGACGGTGTGGCGTTCGACACAGACGGCAACCTGTACATCGCCTGTTACCGCCCAGACCGCATCTACCGCTACAGCAGGTCGGGCAAGCTCGAGGCGCTCGCGGACGACTTCGAGGGCACCATAATCGCCGCGCCGACCAACATCGCCTTCTGTGGAGCCGAGCGCGACGTTCTGTTGAGCGCGAACCTGGGCCGCTGGCATATTACGCGGTACGAAGCGGGCGCGAAAGGCGTCTCGCTGCACTACCCCCGCATCAAGCGCGGGGCAGGCTCCGACCTTGGATAGCACACAGCCCGGCTTTCGGGAGACGTGAACATGACCCAGTACCAGATCGAGCGCAACCACGGATGCCGTGTTTCAGACGCCTGGACCTTTCGGGGCCTCAAGACGGCCGTAATCGAGAACGAGCTGCTGAGAGTAGTGGTACTGATCGACAAGGGCGCCGACATCTACCAGCTCGTACACAAGCCCACGGACACGGACTTCCTGTGGCGCTCGCCCTGGGGAGTACGCGACCCATCCGTTCGTATGCCGACAACAGGCTCAGGCGAGGGCGTATGGATGGACGTCTATGAAGGCGGCTGGCAGACTGTGCTGCCGGGCGGCGGATTCCCCACGCAGTACATGGGCGCCGACATGGGCCTGCACGCCGAGGTCAACACGGTGCCGTGGGACGCGGCGATCATCGAGGACACGCTCGAAGTCGTCTCGATGCGCTTCTGGGTGCGCGCGGCCCGCACGCCATTCTTTTTCGAAAAGACCCTGACGCTGCGCGCCGGCTCGCCTGTCCTCGAGATCGAGGCGCGTCTTACGAACGAGGGCGAGGAGCCTGTCCACTGTGTATGGGGAGAGCACATCGCGCTGGGAGCGCCCTTTCTCAGCGAGGACTGCGTCATCGACCTGCCTGGCGGCACTCTCATGAACGAGGAGCTGGACGACTGGCACCCGAACAACAGGCTCAAAGCCGGATTCAAGGGACAGTGGCCCATGTCTCAGCTCAAGGACGGCGCGCCAAGGGACCTGAGCAGGATTCCTCCCAAGAGCTTCCGGTCGTACGACATGTCATACGTCGCGGACATGCCGGACGGCTGGTACGCCGTGACCAACCAGAAGACTGGAGTGGGCTTCGGATTCCGCTACCCTACGGACGTGTTCAAGTACCTGTGGTACTGGCACTCGTTCGGCGGCGGATTCGGATATCCCTGGTACGGACGCACCTACAACGTGGGCCTGGAGCCGTTCACGAGCTACGGCAACGGCGGACTGGCGGGAGCAGTGGAGAACGGGACTGCGATGCTGGTGCAGCCCGGCCAGACGGTGGAGACGTCCCAGCGAGCCGTGGCGTTCAGCGGCGCAAATCGAGTGGCATCAATCTCCCCGGACGGCGAAGTAACCCTGGCCTAGAGGGTGGAGCCTATCCCTAGTCAGCAGGTGTCCTCTACGTGAGCATAGCTCCACCCCTGGATACCGACCTTCGCTGGTATGACGAAATAGCGGTCTGTACCGATCCGGAGCAGGTTTCAGGGCGAGCGTGAGATTGACATAATCAGGGATAGGTGGTACGTATAAGTGAGCCTGTTGAACCACACAGGCTCTGGGGGCAACCAACACGGGGAAATGGGCTGCGGTAGTGTATCCTCCGAATGTACTGCGCTGGGACGAAAGTCATCTCAATACGCGGCCATTTGTTAGCGATACCACAACTCTGTAGGTCACTGACTTATGGTTGCACGAACAGCTGTGAAGGAAAGGTAGAGGCAGGAAGCTGTCCAGGCGCGCGTCAGAAAGTCGCGAAGTGACCCTGGAAGAGTTGGATGTCGGCAGCACTTGGATGAACACCCCTAACCGGTAGCGGAGTCGCTTCGCTTTCCCATCAGTTCCCGGTCAGTGGGAAACCAGTTCTCCTATGCCCGCGAGAGCAGGTAAAGCGTCAGTCCAGTAACAGTGTGCGTAAGGTGAGGAGGATGTGATGTTGAAACGATTAGTACTTTCCATTGGAGCGCTCTCAGCTGTTCTGTTGTTGCTGGTGGCGTGTCAGTCGGAGTCTGAAACCACGCCTGCCGCTCCAGAGGCTGCGGCGCCCACTGCTGTCCCGGCAGCGCCTGTCCCTGCGGCGCCCACGACTGCCCCCGCAGCACCAATGGCCCAGACCGCCGCGGTCGAAACAACCGAGGTGATTCCCTCTGACAAATTGACTGAGGAGGCAGTCATTGAGCTACAGGCTGAGACCATCAACTTGGTAGCAAGTAGCGTACCGCTCCAGCTTCCCCAGAAGCCAACGAGCGAGCCCAAGTATGGTGGCAAGTTGACCCTGGTTTCGAACGGTTCGGACTTTCCAAGGTCCTGGAACATGCCAGAGAGGGCTTACAACAACGGGTTTGTCACCCACTGGGGTGAACTCCTTACAACCTTCCCTAGGGGGCCCGGAACCAACCCCGGCGATTTCTCAGCTAGGCCCTGGTTGGCGAAGAGTTGGGAGATTGACGACAGTGGCCTTACCTATGTCTTCCATCTGCAGGAGGGAGTCAGGTGGGCCAGCACTCCCCGCGTAACAGTGGACGAAACCAAAGACGTAAAGGCCAAAGACTGGGTGGAGCTTGCGAAGCTCAACTTTGGACTAGCTGAAAGCGCTTATCCGTCCAGGTTCCCCGAAATAGACGGGCCTGAATCCTGGTCCGCCCTTGATGACTATACGCTCGAAGTGAAGCTCAACAGGCCGGCCGCCTCCTTCCTCTATAAGACGAGAGGCTTGGGGCCGCTTTTTGTTGGCCTTCAGGGTTATCACGAGAAGATGGAGAAGGAAGGCATACCCATAGAGGAGGCTATCCAGGACTGGACGACCCAAGTAGGAACGGGTCCCTGGATACTTCAAGACTTCACTCCGGACGTGTCGGTCGCCTTCATCAAGAACGAGAACTATTGGAAGAAGGATGAGCAAGGCAACCAACTTCCATTCATCGAATCGATGGAAGTCTTTAAGATGCAGGACGAGCGTGCTCAGGACGCGGGCTTCCGCACCGGAAAGATCGGCGCCCTCGGTATCGAGACCTGCGGCATCAATACCGTACGATACGAAGCGATAAACGAGACCAATCCCGATACGCAGTGGGAGATCTTTATCGACCCAAGTAACGCGCGGGCCGTTGTTCCAAACTTCTCGGCCCCAGACAGCCCATGGCAAGATGTTCGTGTACGACGGGCGGCCCAGCTTTCCATCGACAAAGAGGGCTGGGTAGAGAGTGTCCTAGGCGGCTGGGGACTTCCATTCTCGACTCCCCTTTCGCCGGGCAATACTTACTGGCTGCCTCCCGGGCAGTACGGTGACGTTGACGGTGATGGAATCCCTGGTGAGAAGTATCTCGAGTACGATGTCGAAACAGCCAAGCAACTGATGGTCGAGGCCGGCTACACTGACGGCTTCGAGGCGCGCTGGCTACTCACCCACGACCAGGGCAACAGGTTCTTCAGCGAAGGAGAGTTGATTGCAGAGTCTCTACGCAAGATCGGGATAGACCTTATTGTTGACATTGCCGATGGCGCCGCTCGCGGGGCTGCACTCAAATCAGGCGACTGGGAGGTCCACTACACGTTCCCGGGATTCGGTTTTGACCCGAGCGACTGGATCTTCAAGGGATTCCACTCCCTACCCAATAACCAACGCTACGGCGAGGCTGGCATAAACGATCCGGAACTGGACAGATTGATTGAGGCAGAGGAGAGTGAGTCCGATCCTGCAATGCGGTATCAAAAGATCGCCGAAGTGCAACGATACTTGCAGGAAAAGCAGTACTACATTCAAGCTCCGAAGTGGGTCTATATTAATGCCGTAGCCCCATGGCTTAAGAACTACCAGTTCCACTACTCCTTCCATACCGGTCCAGGATTGGCCGAGGCATGGATAGAGAGATAGAAGGGAAAGTTGCCAAGAGACAATAAGCCTGAATGGGCATCCTGTACGAATATTCCTAAGGAATGCCCATTCTGAGGTTTTGCCGATCCAGTTGACAGGTCTTTCATCTAACCACACGTGCGGTCACATGGGTATGACATCGCTCTGGAAAGTAGAGTAGATGCGAGACTACACAATCCGGCGAGTGTTGCTCATCATTCCCGGTGTCTTCATCTTGACAGTCATTGTGTTCACGATGGTACGCTTGATACCTGGCGATGCGGTCATAATAATCGCGTTGCAGATGTCCGGTGGTCGGAGCACAAGCCTTACGCCTGAGTTGGAAGCAAGATTGCGCCAACGGCTGGGGCTGGATAAGCCCATCTATATGCAGTACGTGACCTGGATAGGTGATGTGGCGCGAGGCGATCTAGGCAGGTCCATGCTGACCCACACTCCAGTCGTCGACGAAATCAAGAAACGCTTTCCCGTAACCCTGGAATTGGTACTCATGACGCTGGTGCTTCTTGTCGTCTGGGGATTGACCATTGGCACTATCTCAGCGATAAACCAGGACTCGTTAACAGACTACATCATGCGTAGCATTGCAATTCTGGGCCTATCTGTGCCATTTTTCTGGTCTGCCGTACTTCTTCTGCTGTTTGGATCCCTCTGGCTTAACTGGTCCCCACCCTGGGGAGTTATCTCCTTAAGAGAGGAACCGATAAAGAACCTCCAGCAATTCTTCGTTCCTGCCATGCTGTTGGCAATCTCCCAAGGATCGGCCGTCGCCAGGATGACGAGAGCTGCAATTCTCGAGGTATTGAATCAGGACTACGTGCGGACAGCCAGGGCCAAGGGCCTGCACGAGCGTGTAGTCATAGCGAGACACACCATGAAGAACGCCATGATTCCGGTTGTCGGCCTGATTGGCGTCCAGTTCGCTTTCGCCCTCGGTGGCTCCGTCATCCTGGAGCAGATTTGGGGACTGCCTGGCATGGGCAACCTGATGCTAACCGCTGTAAAGCAGCGCGACTACCCTACCATTCAGGGCGTCATCCTATTCATAGGCAGCCTCGTCATGCTAGTAAACGTCCTTGTGGACCTGAGCTACGGCTGGCTGAACCCCAGGATCCGCTTCAACTGATCGGCCACGAAACAATGGAACTTTGGGATGCGACAGCAGCAGGAGAATAGACTTGACGCCAACCTATCGCTAGTCACGCGACGACGGGGCCTGTGGCTAGACTTTCTCATTCGGCTGTTCAGGGTCAAACGTCTCGGAGCTATCGGTTTCGTGATCTGTGCTCTTCTGTTGCTGATGGCACTCTTGGCTCAAGTTATCGCCCCTGTTGACTATCGAGAGCAGAGCCTGGAGAACTCGCTGCTGCCTCCCAATGCCACGTATTGGTTAGGCACAGACCAGTTAGGGCGCGACCTGTTCAGTCGCATTGTCGTGGGAGCGCAGGTCTCCCTGATAGTCTCCTTCTCCAGCGTGTTGATCTTTCTCGTCATAGGTATTGTCATCGGTATGGGTTCGGGATACGTCGGGGGAAGGCTCGACATGGTCGTCCAACGCTTTGTTGACGGCTGGATGACCATCCCCGCCTTGATTATCCTCCTGGCCCTTGTAAGCGTTCTGGGCCAAGGATTGTGGCAGCTCATCATCGTGCTTTCCGTCGATCGTGGAATCAGCACCTCACGAGTGTTGAGGGGTGACGCACTGTCTCTCAAAGAGGCAAGCTACGTGGAGGCTGCACGGTCCATTGGCGCAAGCCACATGCGTATATTCCTAGCCCACATTCTCCCCAACGCCTTTGCCACCCTCATAGTCATGGCCACCATCAGTCTGGGAGCTTTTATACTGACTGAGGCTTCACTCAGCTTTCTGGGCTTTGGGGTGCCTCCCCCGTTCCCAAGTTGGGGTTCCATGCTTAGCGACTCCGGCCTGACTTACATGGAGGCAGCCCCCTGGATGGCGATCTGGCCGGGTCTCGCTTTGACTCTGGCCGTCTGGGCCTTTAACGTCCTGGGAGACGCAATGAGAGACTTGCTGGATCCGAGGTTGCGAGCGCAATAAGCGCGCACCACTGAGTCAATGACGCGCCCTCAAGTCTCCCACGGTCGCTCACGGGCCAGACGTTCGAACGTGGCGGCATTGTAGTACTTGCCCGGCGCGACGTTCTCGCTCTCGATGAGCGACTTTATGTGCTCATTGGAGCAACCCCTCTACGAAGTATCAGGGGCAAGTGTGCAGAGCAACACGCTCCCGCCCGATGTAACCCTGGAACAAGGATCTGGCCTGGCCTGTTTGCCTGCCGGAATTGACCACAACCGACTGACGCTCAGTAACAAGCTGAGGGTCCTGAACTGTCTTGTGTTCTCGACACCACACTACTTCTGGGTAAAGGGCAGCGGGACCAGAGACGCGGAGCAGCTGAAGAGTGCGATAGACAGTTCTACCGGACGATTCGCCTGGCTTGATCGCGGAGACTGGTCTTGCACAAAGTCACCAGAAGGCCCAGTGCCCTCATGTCTTAAGCACGACGTTGCCTATGGGGGTCTGCAGAAGATTGCGGGTATGAACACAGATGCTCCTAACGACACTGAGTTGGATGAGGCATGGAATCCGAGAAACAAGGCTCTTGCCGACTATAAATTCAAGGCCGACATCGAAAGGTGGGGGTGTCAGGACCAAACGGGGCTTTTGTCCGACGTATTATGCAGGATAGCTACGAGTGGTTGGATGGCCGACGAAATATACTTCAGGGGAACCGCCAAGGTAAACCATAAGGGCTGGCCAGTCACTACTCGTGACGTTGAGGACATCGATGCACACGCTGGATTCATCACCTGCAACGAGCCAGTGGTACCAAGGGTTGCCAACGTTGGCAATGTCACTAGGCAAGGGAATATGCTCACCACAGTCTGGGACTGGGAGCCTGGATGTGTTGCCGCTGGGCTTGGGGACGTGAGTTTCTATGTCGAGTGGGACATCCCCACTCATCCATTCAGGATTCTGAATATAGTTGACTCCAACTCCGGTGTGTGCACCGTGAGTGGCAACACGCTGACCTGTCAGTATGGCTTCAGCGACTTCGCTGGTACAGTGACAGGTGTAGCAATATACGTCGTCCCACGAGACAGAGAGTATGGAGGCCGTGGCTACGGTGGTGACGGCAGGACAGGGCGTCGCTACGCCAATAGCGTTGGCCCGTTTGAGTTCAATCTGAATTGATAGCTTCCTATGCCTTAAACTCATCACTGGCAGCAGTCTTCATCGTTATTGTGCCTCTTACGGTTGCGGCCGTCCTAGGTTACCTGTTGGCAATCCCAGGGTTGGCGTGGTCGCCGTTTGCGGCGCTAATCACCTGGCGTATGGCTCGCAGCAGAGGGTTGAATGGATGGCGCTACGCTCTCACGGGAGCGGCATTCTCCGTCTTTCTACTCCTTCCCTGGCTCCTACTGGTGACCGCACTGCGCAAGCGTTATGTGTCTGATACTGCGGTCAGACTATCCTACGCCTTTCTGTATATCGCCTGGCTGGTGGGCCCAATCATCTTCTGGGGACAGTCGGCGGCGCAGTTCGAGTTCTTATTTGGTTTCGGGCTTTTGGATGGGCCGTCGAAATTTGAACCGTACTATCCACTGTGGGAGCACGGGGTGTTTCTGCTAATGATTCTGATGTGGGCAGTATTGGGCATCATGTCATTGAGGATATGGAACTTCGAGTACGATGTGACGGACAAGGTGCTGATGAGCCCCAGGTACATATTGCCTTTTGCCCTTGCATGGGGATGCACCATCGGCGTCTTGGGATACGCGTACTTTGTTCGCGAGTAACTGTATCCTGATCCGATGGGTAGGCAACCGGTCCCTAATGGAGGGTGCGGCCCGCTTGGGGAAAGCGCCCTTCCATGTTAGGTGGTATGCCGACACCAACACCAAGCTCGTTCCGAAAATTCAGGGGCGACATCAGAAAGTGGGGTGTCATGACCAGACCTCTGCTGCTACCATCACCGGTATATGTCTGGTTCGATGTCGAGTGGGGCTTCGTCAACTACCCCACGGAACCAGCGATCAGGAGAGGCGCCGAAAAGTGCTCGGTGAAAGTCAATCGACTCACCTGTTCCTACAGCTTGAACCATCCGCATCCTAATACTGTAGTCACAGATGTGTCGATCTACGTTGTTCCACGAGATCGTGAGTATGGTGGCAGCCACTACGG
>JAAXHZ010000190.1 GCA_012270625.1 Dehalococcoidia bacterium
TACTGTCCCCGACAGCGGAACCGGGGCAGTATCAGTGCGGTTGTCGAGCGCGATCAGGCTGATGCTGACCGGATTGCCCTCTGGGTCTGCCATGCGCGTTGACGCCGAGACCGCCGTGTACGCCAGCGAGATTGACTCATCCTCGACCAGGGAAGGAGCGATCGCCAGATCAACTACACCCTGACCATCAACGTTCGCGAGACTTGCGGTGGCGACCTGATGTGTCGATGGACTTGCGCTGAATTCTGATACAGATGGCTGAAGCGCCAGATCCAGTGTCTGATCGAACAGCAGCTGCACAGCGCCCAGATCAGCCCATGCCTCAGTCAGCACCGGAGCAGTGTCGGTTTGATTCGTCACCGTCAGGCGATGCCGAGCATCATCGGAGTCAAATCCAAGTACATCGAGTGCATTGGCTCCTATTAGCCGCGCGTTGCCACTACTGGCTGGGAGATAGCGGATGCGTACCTTGGCGTCTTCAACCAGAGCGTGCTCCAAAATCAAGCTGACCTGCTGAGACGAGACCGCCACCGTCAGCGGTGAGATCGCGTCATCGATCACGAACGAGCTGGTTGACGGAATAGCATCCGAGTCAAGCGCGCTGTCGAAGCTGATCGTCAGTTCGCGTGCATCCACACTTGCCGAGACTGGCAGAGGAGGCCCGACGTGTTCCGCTTCAAGGTCTGAGAAGCTCGGCGTCAGATTCCCATTCGAGTCGCGCAAGCCATAGTCAGGGTCCTGCGTATACGTCACGGCCACGACCTCACCTCGCCGCGCGACGCCAGACAGCCGCAATGTCACCTCGACTCCGCTGACTTCGACAGCTGTGACGCTTTGATCGGTACCGGCGACGGTGACGTCAAAGGCGCTGATGCCGGGAAAGACGACTTCGTCGAGCATCTGATCAAACGAAATCGCGATCTCAGCGCCGGAGACCGTAGCGCGCTGAGGCACTGGGGCCGAGTCAGTCACGTTCGTTAGGGAGAGGTTCGTGATCGTCGCTGAGTTTCCTTCCGGATCGACGATCGCCGAATCGTCTGACGGAGTGAAGCTGAGCGTGACCGAGTCGCTCTCACGCACACCGTTCGAGAGCTTGAGCACCAGCACTCCACGCGAAGTTGCGTTGTCATTCGAGAGCGAGACCGATGACACGTCACGGCTGGGAACGAGGCTGAACCCGGAGGCGTCCGGCGTCGACCCGAGGTCGAGGTCCTGATCAAAACGAAGCTCGACCCTGTCTCCATCGATCTGCGCGGTCAGCACTTGCGGCGCAGTATCAACCTGGTTGTCAATGGCGTGTCCTGTCCACGCCTCCACCTGGAGTTTGCCCTGATCGGCATCCCTCAGACGGGCCGCGGCGGAGTCTGTCGGGGGCGTGTAGGAGAGGTTGCCGTCGTCTGTCTCGTGGAACGATGGGGAGAGTGTGAGCGTCGCTACGGCTCCGCTGACCCCGACATCCGTGATCACCGCCCCAGTACCTGCAAGCGTGAAGCTCGATGGAGACGGTATGCCGTCTGTGTCTTCACCGAGCGCCTCGGAGAACTGCAGGCTCAGCGCGCCTCCGTCGGCCTGAGCGGTTGCGCTCGTGAGCCAGGGAGCGTCGTCAGTCTCATTCGTGACAGCGAGCGAGAATGACCCCACTGCGGTTCCGGTCGTGTCGACGAGTCCATCTACATCGGGCGGGTCGTAGCTCACCTTCAGCGTGTCTGGCTCCGTGAGCGCCGGCGCGATCGTCAGCGTGACTACGGCTCCCGTGATTGCGATCTGTTGGACGACGATGGCGGAATCAGAGAGCGTGAATGAGGAGACGCTCGGAACCACTTGCTCGTTGAGCGACTGATCGAACGTGATTCCGATCTCGCTGCCATTTCCGATGGCGCCAGTTGCGGTGGTGGGCGTCTCTGTCAGGTTCGTGAGCGCAAGGTCGTCGATCGTTGCTGCATTGCCTTCCGGATCGACGATCTGAGAGTCGCCGCTTGGGCCAAAGGTCAGTTTGACTGCATCGCCCTCCCGGACCGCGTCCGCCAGTGTGAGCTCAAGCACGCCTTGAGCGGTCGTTGAATCGTTCGTCAACGACACAGTCGTGATCGAATTCGCCGGAGACAGGCTGAACCCGGAGGCGTCTGGCTGTTTCGAGAGATCCAAATCCTGGTCGAATTCGATCCGAATCGCTGTTCCGTCCACCTCGGCCGAGAGGATGCTTGGGGCTGTGTCGACCTGATTGTCAATCGTCTCAGCGGACCAGTCCGCAACCGCCAGCATGCCCTGGTCAGCGTCTTGCAACCGCGCTGCTGTCTGATCAGCGGGCTGCGCATAACTGATCAGCGCAGCGTCCATTTCGTGCAGCACTGGAGCGACTGTGAGTACCACCTCGTTTCCACTCACCGCCACTCCGCTTATCAGCGCCGTTGTTCCACTCAGCGTGAAGCTCGTTGCTGCTGGCGTCGATGAGGCTGCATCGCTGAGTGCTTCGG
>JAAXHZ010000191.1 GCA_012270625.1 Dehalococcoidia bacterium
GCTCTACCCTCGGCCATTCCCTTGGCCATGCTCTCGGCCAACTTGCGTTCGTTTCTGCGTCTCAATACATCTTGGAGATGACCGCCGATTACCATTGAAATCCTCCCGAATTCCGTTAATGCCAGGCTAGCGCCGGCTGACGCTATGCTCCCTCTGGATATATCATCTATGGCGGCGTCGAGGACCGCGCTCCAACCCTCGTGATCCGTCTGGACGGTATATTTCCAGATTACACGACCCGTGTTCGACGCATTCAGCGCTGTGAACAGGTAGAAGTAAATAGGCTTCCATCTGGGATCGACACTCCAAATCGACTCTCTTGGCTCTGGCTGTTCGCCCGGCGCGTACTGAGTCATACGCAGTTTGATATTACCACAACGCTAGCAGTCGCTGAGTATTTCAACAATCTCGCCATTGTCCTCATAGAGACGCCAGAAAGCCCCAGTGATCGGGTCCCTCACTGTCCACTCCTTGGGCCTACGCTCATTGTGGTCGTTCACTCGCGGCTGGCGCATCCACGTGGCTTCGAAGCTCTCTAGGTGGGGCAGGTACTTGTCAGCAGCCGGGCAGTTGTCCCGGATGTAGTCCGCGACACGAGCGATGACTTCCTCTCTTTCGTACTTCGGGATGTGGGCGAGCGCGGCTGCCGTTCGAGTTTCGTCGGAGACGGCTAGCTGCCGTCCGGTGCCCGGAATGCGACCCGAGGAGGCTATCACCACAATCGCGATACCTATCCCGATAACTATCGCCCACCTCATCGGACGCGTGCCGCCGGAGTTAAGTGCGAATCTGGTAGCAACATGCCTGAAGTATAGCGAAATCGCAACGCGCTGCGCACACCCGCGCAGCAACCACGAACATTAGCCAACAGGCCCCCTCTCCCTTGGGAAGAGGGTTGGGGTGAGGGTGTGTAGAAGCTCGGCAGCTCCTAGATCTGCCGCAGTCTCGGGTCCCAGCGGTCTCGCAGCCAGTCGCCGATGAAGTTGAACGCCAGCACCGTCAGGAAGATCGCCATCCCTGGGAAGAACGCCACCCACCAGGCCGAGCCGAGGTACTCGCGCCCATTGGAGATGTCGGCCCCCCACGAGGGGGTCGGAGGCGGAACTCCCGCGCCCAGGAAAGAAAGAATGCTCTCGCTCAGGATCGTGCCGCCGACTTGGAGGGTCATGGCCACGACGATGGTGTTGGCAACTGCGGGGAGTAGGTGCCTGAACATGATGCGTGGAGTCGAAGCGCCCGCTACTCGGGCCAGCGCGATATAGTCGAAGTTCCTGATCTGGAGCGTCTGTCCACGCACGAGGCGCACGATGCCTGGCCAGCTCGCGAGCGCGAGCACCAGCACGATGACCATGAAACTCTGGCCTAAGACTATCACGATGGATATGGCAACGATGATGTAGGGGAGCGCTGTGAACACGTCAGTGGTACGCATGATTATCTCGTCCACCAGCCCACCGTAGTAACCCGCTACTAAGCCCATTGCGGTGCCAACAACAGTGCCACAGGCGATAGCGATGGATGCGAACGTTAGTGAGATGCGCGCTCCGTAGATGATTCTGCTCAGCAGGTCTCGACCGAGCTGGTCCGCGCCAAGCGCGAAATTGTACACCTTCTGATCGCGGCCGAGCGGTATCCCGTTGGTGTTGCAAGAGGCGAACTTATTACTCAACTGCCCCTCTTCGCAGGGTGGATACCACGATGGAGAGGCGAGGACTGCCCTGAGCTGATCCTCTATCGGATTATGTGGCGCGAGCAGTGGGGCAAATAGCGCACAAATTACCAGTACAGCGAGTATGAAGAACGGTATCAGAGGCCACCTGCGAAGGACATAAAGAGTATCCCTGAGACGGGTTGTCTTTCCAAGCTCCCCAAGCTCGGCGACGGTGTATTGCCTTGCCTCAGTGGTCAACTAAACACCCCTTATGTGTATCGGATCCTGGGGTCGATGAGCGCGTATAGAATGTCCAGGATGAACAGTGCTGTGACTGTCAGGAGAGTCAGTACCAGTACGGCAGCGGTGACGACTGGGAAATCTATGTTCAGGACTGCCTGATAGACCATGAATCCCAGTCCAGGCCATGCGAACACTGTCTCGGTAACGACGGTGCCGCCTACGAAGCCCGCCAGAATCAGTACTGAGACGGTCAGCGGGGGGATGAGCGCGTTGCGGAATGCGTGCTTCCACACAACCGCGGTCGAACCGACCCCCTTGGCGCGTGCCAGCTTAACGAACTCTGAGTCCAGCACCTCCAGCATGGAGGACCGTACGAGACGCAGCACCGTTGCGGACGCGAGCCAGCCCAGCGTGATGGTCGGCATGATGTAGTAGCGCAACCGTCCAGGCCACTCCTCGCCATGCCCTCGTGTTCCCGCTGGAAGCCAGTCTAGGTTGACTGCGAAAATCAGGATGAGCATGATGCCCAGCCAGAATGGCGGAAGAGCCTGGCCGAACAGCGCGAAAGTCCTACCGATCACGTCCCACATCGTGCCGCGTTTGACCGCTGAGAGTATTCCCAGCGGGATACCTGTGAGGAACACGAACATTGCGGCGCAGAATCCTAGCTGCAGGCTTGCGGGCGCGAACTGCACGATCATCTCGTTGGCCGGCTGGCTCGTCTTGATCGAGAGTCCGAAGTCCTGGTGGATGACCAAGTTCCAAAGCCAGATGAAATACTGGAAGATCAGCGGCTTGTCCAAGTGGAGCTTCTCGCCCCATGCCTCCCAGATTTCAGGCGATGTATATCCAACGTTGAGTATCAGGTAGCGAGGGTCGCCGCCGGAGAATCTTGAGAGGGCGAATACGATCAGGGTAGATGCGATGACGGCAATGATAACGAAGATGAGTCTTCTTACTACGAATGTCTTCATGCCGTGCGCCCTTGCCGTTCGCTACTGGTGCGGGTGGGAACAATTCAATCGCTGCCCGAGAGCGATCACCCGGGCAGCGATACTAACTTCTATGGCCTAATTTGGCCTTGTATGGATGGCTCCACTACCTTCGGGTTGGAAGGACGGTCTCGAAGGAGTTCACCAGATCCCACGGCTTGAGGTCCCAGCTCTGTACTGTGTCGGGGTTGAACCCGATCAGCACCGGAACTTCGACCACGCCGCCGGTCAGACCCCAATAGTGCGCCCTGTCGATTATCTTCTCACGGGACGCGAGGTTATCTTCGGATCCCTTGGCCTGCACTCGTGTCTCCTCTCGGAAGTCGTAGTACAGGTTGTCCTCGAGGCCGGGGTTGTAACCGCCTGACGGGAGTGGCCAGAGGCCGCCGCCCGGCAGAGTTCCGCCTAGGTCGCTGATGCGTCCCTGCTTGCTGGTCGGACCCCAGCGGGTCATCCACGGTACGTAGATCTGACGCGCTAGCATCGTCGGCCTGCGAGCGGAATACTGCTGGCTGTCGATGTACGGGTTGAGGCCGAGGTTCTCTTTCCACTGTCCGACTGTGGCTTCGCACACCTCGAGCGAGGTGCCGTTGCCCTGCGAGCAGAAGAACTCGAACTCAAAGCCGTCAGGCACACCGGACTCCTGCAAGAATCCCTGAGCCTTCGTCGGGTCGAACGGATAGTCCCACTTGTCCTTGTACTCAGGATGCAGCTGGTGGACTCCAATTCCTGGGTAGGAGCCGCCATAGACCGCGCCTCCGTATCCACCGGTTACCGAGGACGCGATTAGCTCGCGGTCGATCGCGTGAATGAGGGCCAGTCTGAACGCCCTGGCAGACAGCATCGATGGGGTATTGTAGTCGAACCTGTCGGTGTCTTTGTTATCGAAGCCCTGCGCATCACAGCCGGCGCCGGGCGCGTCCTGGATCGCCGGATCGGTGCGGTCAATGCCCACGCACTCCAGACGAGGGTCTCCAATCCACGGGTAGCTGGCCGAAGGCCTGAAGCCCTCGCGGAGTACACTCTCGTCCGTCTCAGGGTCCTTGAAGGAGTAGTAGTTGCCGGCGAAGTAGAAGAAGTTGCCGTAGATGGTGTCCAGGCCATCGTGGAACCGGAATCCTTCTTTCTCCAGTCTGGCAACGTCCTGGATGGAGGCCATTGCAATGTCAGCCAGTCCGGTCTGGAGCATTCCGGAGCGGGTCTGAGCCTCGTTTGCCTGTAGAATCACCAGGTTGTCGTATGGGGCGTTTGCGCGCCAGTGATCGACGCGAGCCTCGGTGTCGATACGCTCGTTGGGGCGCCACTGGTGTACTACGAACGGACCCGATCCGTGTGGGAAACCGAAAGAGCCGAACTCGTTGCCCTCAGCCAAGAGCTCGTCGTGGTAGCTCTTTGACTGCATGAACACCGCGTCCCAGCACTGGGAGGAAGTGTTCGATAGGCCGTCAGAAGTGAATGCCCTGTTTGGCGCCACTGCCGTGTACTTGTCCTCGACTTCCCACTTCTTGTAGAACTCGTAATTTTGCGAAGAGTTCGAGTGGGCTGTATTGGGGTTGTCCGATCCAGCGTCGTTCATGGACCAGACAACGTCCTCAGCAGTCAGCTCGTGCATGTTTACGAGCTCACCGTCGTCGCCCGCCCTATAGAAGTCGATGCCCGGACGGATGAAGAGGCGTACGATTCCCTCGTTGTCCGGCTCCGCGCGCTCGGCCTTAGGCACCACAACAAAGGTGTCCTCTCTGCTAAGCATAGCGTCGTCGATTCCCTTGAGGTCTCGGTCGAGCCTGATCATGGTGCTGTAATCCTTGCTGGGGAGTTCCCACTCCCAGCCGGTTATTACCAGCGGCGCCGAGCAGCTGTCTCTGTTGACCAGTGGGTTGCCCATGTCGTCCTCTGAAGGGGTCCAACCCAACAGCGGCTCCTGGAACCCGAAGAAGCCGTGGAACATGACGTCCGGCCAGGTGCCCTTCTCGTTGCGGAACTGGGGAGCGCCAACGTTGTCGAGCACGACGGTGATGGTCGTGCTCATTCGCTCGGGCATCATTGTCTGCTGTGTTTCCATCGCCTGAGCGACGGCGGCCTGGATGTCGTCCTGGGACACGCCTGGCCGCTCGGCCATCGCCTTTGCTATGGCCGAGCCGACCTCGGCCTCGGTTAGACCAGGAGTCTGCCTGGCGAGCGCATCCGCTATGGTCCTGGCCACGTCGGCCTCGGTCAGTCCTTCCTGCTGTGGCTGCGCTGCCATCGCCTTGGCGATAGCGTCCGCCACGTCTCCCTGCGTTACGCCGGGCCTCGCCTCGAGCGCCTCGGCGATGGCTTGCGCCACGTCGGCCTGGGTAACGCCAGGCTGCGCCGCCATGGTGTCTTGCACTGCCTTGGCAACGTCGGCCGGTGACATCGTCTCAGGCTGCGGCTGTGCCTGGAGCGCCTGATTGATAATTGCCGCGACGTCCACGGTGGGCACTGGCGCGGGCTGTTGAACTGCTGGAGTCTCTTCCTCCTGCGTGCCACACGCGAGTGCGAACGCGAGAAGGCCAGCCATCCCAAGTATGACGCCAAGCGCCACTTGTGATCTCCTGCCAAAAGATAATCGTTTCATGACTTACCTCCACCTCGGCTTATCTGCGTACTTCGCACAAACCGGTCATGACCTAGATGATGACGCACAGGGTACGCCGAGCAACGTCGGTCAAAATTGCTAGGCGGGATAATCGCACAACGAACGCAGAAGTGTCAACCCTGAATAGGAAAATCTCGTCCTATGTGCTGCAAAAGGCTCAGATTTAGCTTACGAGAATGCGAACTCAGTGCCAGCGCCCTCATCAATAGCGCGCTGATAGACGTAGTGCGCCGCCGATATGTCCTGGATCGAAAGTCCGACGCTCTTGAACAGCGTGACCTCGTCGTCGCTCTCACGGCCTGCTTTCGAGCCGGTGATGAGCTCACCGATCTCGCCGTAGATGTCATCAGGACTCAGCGCGCCTTCCTCTATGGGGATCTGAATGTCCCCGGCCTCAGCGAGGCAGGCATCCACCTGGTCGCACACCAGCTTCGACTTCACCACGGTCGCGGTGTCGAGCTCGCGCACGCCGACAGCGTGGGAGCCGATTCCATTGATGTGAAGGCCGCGCTTCACCCAGTCCGCGTCGATAATCGGCGTCGTAGCGGTTGTGGCAAGCGATAGAATATCGACGCTCTCAACAAGCTCTCGACCACTCCCTGCTACCTCGACCGGGATACCCAGCGCTTCAGAGGACTCGGACGCAAACGCCTTCTGAGCCTCGGGAGGATCCAGCGAGAACACTAGCGCCTTGTCCAGGTCTGCCCCCTCGGCCATCCCCCATAGCTGCGTCCGCGCCTGTACTCCGGCTCCCATGACGCCCGCTACCTTGGCATTGGCTCGCGCAAGGTACTTCGTTGCGAGTCCGGTAACCGCCCCAGTCCTCATTGCGGTGATGTAGCCGCCGTCCATTACGGCCAGCGTCTGTCCGGTCTGGCTGTCCATAAGCACGATGGTCGCCAGCGTCGCCGGCAGCCCGTGCCCCGCCGGATTGTCCTTGTACACGGTGACTGACTTCACTCCCAGCGCGCCCATTCTCTTGAGCTGCGCCGGCATGAAAGCGTACCAGCCGTTCACGTCGCTATCTGCTACCGCGGTTCTCTGCGGCATCACCGCTGATCCCGAAGCTAGCTCTCCAAAAGCCTGCTCGAGGATCTCGATCATCTTTTCCATGTCCAGAAGACCCTGGATGGTCTGCCTGTCGAGAAGTAGTGCCATATCGGAACCTCCCTACTTGTGTGAATTGCGCCCACGAGCCTATCCAAGCGACAGTCGTATCGTCAACGAGCCGACCAAATTGACACCCTTGCTATGGCCTGAGTAAACTCGCTTTGCCTCAGACAGAGAATTCACCCCGAAAGGCCGTCACGATGTCCGTTGCCGACCGAGTCGAATACGCAGATGTACCCGGAGCCGACGATCTGTTCACTCCGGAATTCCTGGATTTCATTACAGCCGCCTACGATGAGTTTGCGCCCTCGATCGCGGACATACGCGCTAAGCGCGAAGCTTTGATCGCGCTGGCAGTGAACGACAGGGTTCTGCCGGACTTCCCGCCGGAGTCCGAGATCAACTCCGGCGATTGGCGCGTCCCTCCGCTGCCTGTCGATCTGTTGCGTCCAGGCATTGAAATCTCGGGCCCCGTCTCGATCACCAACATGGCCATCAACGCCCTCAACCCCGGCTCAGACGGCGAGCGCGCGACCGGATACTTGGATGACGACGAAGACTCCGCCGGACATCGCCTCGGCGACACCATTATGGCGGCAGTCAATCGCCGCGACGCAACTCTGGGTACGCTCAGATTCCACAATCCCGTACGTAACCGGACATACGAGCTCCAGCCCGGCGAGCTGCCGTTCTTCATGCACCGCGAACGCGCGACTCACCTCGACGAACCTGACTTCACCATCGACGGCAACCCCATTCCCGCCACGATTCTGGGTCTGGGACTCACGATGGCCTACGGCGGCAAAGCGCAGGTTGAGAAGGGTCAGGGTCTCTACTTCTACCTTCCAAAGGTGGAAGTGATCGAAGAGGCCCGTTTCTACCGTGAGTTCTTCGACTTCGGTCGCCGGAAGCTCAGCTACCCGGACGACGCCGAAATCAGGGGCATATTCCTGATCGAATCGCTGCCTGCCGTTTATATCATGGATGAGCTTCTGTGGGAGCTTGGCCCCTATGCGGCTGGCCTCAACGCGGCCAGGTGGGACTTCAAGGCATCCGTCTTGGAGTACATAATGTCGGATCCGGATCAGGTCTGGCCCGACAGGTTCGGCGTGGACATCAAGACCACCGACTTCATGACCAATATCTTCAGAAGACTTGTGGCCGTGTGCCTGCGACGTGGCGCTGCTCCAATCGGAGGCATGGCAACCGCGCTGCCTTCGAGAGATGAAGAAGTCAACCAGGTCGCTGGAGACTCTATCCGCTCAGACAAGGAGTGGGAGGCCCAGCAGGGATTCATCCGGGGATGGGTCGCGCACATCTTCCACATGAAGACCGCCGCCGACCCGTTCAAGCAGCTCCGCAATTCCGGCTGGGAACCGTCCCCTGACATGTACGATCCAGGCAACTTCCCTGTCAACATTAATGTTCCTGAAGGCCCGATCACGACAGAAGGCTCGCGTCGCAACGCGCGGATGCTGATAGAGTACGTTGAAGGATGGCTCCAGGGTAGGGGCGCAAAGGGCATTGACAGCCTCGAAGGTCAGCCCGGAATACACCCCGCGCTCATGGAGGACCTCGCCACCGGCCGCATATCGGTCGCGCAGACCGCCCAGCGTGTTGTCCATAGCGCAAAGGACGAGAACACGGGTCAGGTTCAGGACTTCGCCCTCATCAAGCGGCTTCTCCAGGAAGAGCTTGCGGACATATCCGAGCGCCGCACCGCCGCGGCCCCTTCTGATCCCGTATCACAAGAGGCTCTAGCGGCAATGCTCCAACGCTACGAGCAGGCGTACAAGATTGCGCTCAGGTGGATCAAGAACTACACCGAGTTCGACTTCCGATCCCTCGGCTCCTACACCCACGCCGACCTCATCGCCATAGCCAAAGCCGACGACGCATTCTAAGAGCGTGTTTACAAAGGTGATTTCCCCAGGGCTTCCTCTCCCTAGAGGGAGAGGATTGAGGTGAGGGTGAAAGCGCTGGCAGGGGACTCCCCATCATCCTAGCCTTCTCCCAGCGGGAGAAGGGATTTTAGAAACACCCTCTAAGGTCTGTCTGGGACGCGACTGCCTTAACCTGATCGTTCCAGCGCTGTCCCCACCTCGGACGCCAGCGTCTCGAGATGTTCCTCGTAGTCGAATACCGGGTTGAGCATCAGCATACCGGCTCCCGCGTCGATCACTTCTTGCAGCCCCTCGACACACGCCGAGACACTTCCCCAGACCGACACCTCCGAACCCATCTCGGCCCTGCCGTACCACGCGCCAAACCATTCGGTTAGCCGTCTCTCGGCTCTGGCGGCGTCCTCGTCCACCGCGATGTAAACCCGCTTGGATATCGGAAACTCGCTCGGCTCTTTGCCGAGACGATCAAGCTCATCGCGGACAATCCGCGCGTGCTCCCTGAACTGGGCTGTGGACGTCGAACCTGCTCCCATGAACCCATCAGCCATCCGGGCAGTGCGTCGAAGTCCGGCTGGATGCCGTCCGCCAAACCACAGTGGCGGATGGGGCTTCTGGACGGGTTTCGGACTCATCGGAACGCTGTCCAGCTGCCAGATATCGCCGTCGAATACTGCTCTCTCCTGCGTCCACAACGCCTTCATCACGCCGATGGACTCGGTGAAATGGAGAACGCGACGCTCAGATGGCCCGCCGAACAGAGGATATGTCCACGGGCGGCCACCGAGTGCGGTCCCAACTGTCAGCCTGCCCCGGCTGAGGACATCCAGCGTACTGAGCTGCTTCGCGAGCAGCGCGGGGTTCCTGGTAGTGGCGATAATCACAGCTGAGCCAAGCCTAATGCGCTCGGTAACTGCTGCCAGGTAGGTCAGAAATGTCAAAGGCTCGGGTGTTGGCGTGGAGCCAACCAGCTGCTCGACAACCCAAAGGCTGTCGTAGCCGAGCTCCTCGGCGCGACTGGCGTAGGCTCGGATTAAGTCCAGATCGACCTCGCCCTCCGGAAACGTCTGAGGAGCCGCGATGCCCAATGGGATGGACAGTTTGGCTGCGCTATCCATATTGCCGTCATCCACCATCGGTCAACACCTGCCGCTGTGATGTCAGGTTGATCATTGCTGCCAGGTAACCGCCGCCGAATCCATTGTCGATATTGACGACTCCGATGCCGGGAGCGCAGCTGTTGAGCATAGCTAGCAGCGGAGCTAGACCGTCGAAACTGGCCCCGTAACCGACGCTCGTCGGTACGGCTATAACGGGCGTATCGACAAGACCGCTCACTACTGATGGAAGCGCGCCCTCCATGCCTGCCACCACTACGAGCGCCCTGGATGAGCGCAGCATCGGCAGGTGGTCCAGGAGCCTGTGCAGGCCGGAGACTCCCACGTCGGAGATCCTCTCCACCTGGCACCCGATC
Source organism: Dehalococcoidia bacterium (assembly GCA_012270625.1). The sequence goes on from JAAXHZ010000191.1 coordinate 9,992, forward strand.
AGCTCCGCCGTAATCGCTGCTTCCGTAGCCACAGGCAGATCGGATGTGCCGGCGCACAGCACCGCTACTCCGGGCACTCCGGTCTTATCACGCCTGCGATCGACCACGATGCACCTTGCGGCGGCATCGTAACTGGCATCGTCAATCTTCTGTGCCGTCGCCTCGTAGGCTTCAGGCTCAGCCCTTGTCACCAGAAGTCGGTCTGACCGACTCAGTACCGACCTTGCTATCTCGGCAATGTGCTCGGGAGTCTTACCCTGGCCGAACACCACCTCCGGGAAGCCCTGCCTAATAGATCGGTGGTGGTCCACCTTGGCGAAATCCAGGTCTTCGTAAGGTAGGTCGCGCATCTGAGAGACGACCTGGTCCACGCTCAGCTCGCCTCTCTTGAGCGCCTCCAGCACCGCGCGCAATCGGATCTCTTCGATGGGGAAACCTCCAGCACACATCCAAGTTTGCGATCACCAGTGGGAGTATACAAGTGCACTCAGACCCTGGTAAAGCAGTGGCCCCCTCCTGTTCATCGAACAGGAGGGGGCCAAATGGGGGTACTATCTCAGTGAAGTCAGCTCGCGCGAGGCTGCTCCATCTCCTTTATGAGTCTTGCCATTGTCGTATCGACCAGCTCAGATACCGCGTCGCCCGGCGCGTCCTTGTACCATCCGCATTGCAGGCATCTTACATAGGCGCCGTCCCAGTCTCTGCCGCTGGTCACGTCGCCTCCGCACCGCTGGCATCCCCTTAGCTGTAGTCTGACCTGCGGGAACCGCTCGCCGCCCGGCAGCAAGGCGTCGTAGGGATTGCCATTGTTCAGGTGTTCGGTCCCAGAGCCAGTGCCCGTGGTTATGTCTTTTCCTCTGATGATCGTCGAGTTTTCGCCTCTTTCTATTCTCAGCATGATGACTTCCTTACGTTTCAAGACCGAATATTGATTCCACGTACAACTCTAAAAGCACAGCGGTCGCGGCGCATCATCAGACTTCACGATTCATCGGTGTACATTATGCTTATCTTTGAATCACAC
>JAAXHZ010000192.1 GCA_012270625.1 Dehalococcoidia bacterium
GCGGAGCAGACGGAGATCAACGCCGGAAGGGACGTGGACGGCTGCGTCCTCCTGGACCTGCGGCACCTGGGCCGGGAGAAGATACACCAGAGGCTCCAGTACATCAACGAGGTCTCCATGGACTTCCTGGGCATAGACCTGGCCGAGCAGCCCGTGCCTGTGCGTCCCGGAATGCACTACCAGATGGGAGGCGTCAAGACCGACATCGACGGCCAGACTCAGCTTCCCGGTCTTTACGCGGCGGGCGAGGTTGCGTGCGTGAGTGTCCACGGCGGCAACAGGCTGGGCGCGAACTCCCTGCTGGATACACTGGTGTTCGGGCGGCGCTCCGGCGAGCATGCCGCCGAAGTCGCCAAATCCAAGTCTCACGGCTCGCTGGATGACTCCGCCGCTGGAGGCCAGAAGGCCAACATCCAGCGTCTTCTTGATAACGAAAAGAACGGTGATATGTTCGGCCAGATCAGGTTGGACATGGGCAGCGCGATGAACGAGCACCTGGCGGTCTATCGAAACCAGGACGGCATGGAGTCGGCGCTGGACACTGTCCGGCAGCTCCGAGAGCGCTATCGATCGGTCTATGTTCAGGATAAGGGCCGGACGTGGAACACCAACTTGGTCTTCACGCTGGAGCTTGGCTTCATGCTCGATTGCGCGGAGGCGGTAACTCTCGCTGCCATCGAGCGCAAGGAGAGCCGCGGCGCTCACACCCGGGAGGACTTCCCCGAGCGCGACGACAGCGACTGGCTCAAGCACATCCTCGTTGAGCACACAGAAGACGGCCCGGCTCTGTCCGAGCTTCCCGTCGTCATCACTCAATGGGAGCCCCAGGTCAGGAGCTACTGATGCCGGGGGCGTCCATGCCGAACATCCCTTTACCTGACTTCAGGCAGACAGCCTCCATCAGCAGTTAGAAGGAACACACATGCAGGTTACGTTCAGGGTCAAAAGGTACGATCCCGACGCAGAGCGTCCGGTTGCCAGGTACGACGACTTCCAGCTCGAGATGACCGAGTCCAACACCGTGCTGGACGGCCTGATCCGCATACGTGAAGAGCTGGACGGTACCCTGGCGCTGCGCTGCTCTTGCCGGAGCGCGATCTGTGGCTCATGCGCAATGCGTATCAATGGACAGGCCGGACTCGCGTGCAACACGCTGCTGATCCACGCAATGCCCAAAGACGGTG
>JAAXHZ010000193.1 GCA_012270625.1 Dehalococcoidia bacterium
AATGTCTCCGCCCGCGCGTTGATCATCCGGTTGCCGATGGAGATGTCCTTTGCCCATGACGGCACGAGTCCCCAGCGCATCAGCCGGGCAGTGTTCGATTCGCCGTCGCTGGTTATGGTGAGAACGTCCTGCGTGGGCGCGATGTTGTACCTGGGAGCGGGGTTAGCGCCTGCGAATCGCTCTCGTATCATATCCATGCCGGAGCCTGCGGGCAGGAAGCGCCGCTCTATTTCGTCCCATGCGATGAGGGTGAAACGACCGCACATACTACGCCCCCGGCCTGCCCTGGGAAGCCAGCCACTTCAGCTTCTGCTCGTGTCGCGCCTTCTGGTCGGGCGGCGTGAAGCGAAGATGGAATTCCTCCCTGTATTTCTCGAAATTTTCGGCGATTATGGCCTCCCTCATCTCCTCCATCATTCGCAGGACGAAGCGCAGGTTGTGGAGCGTGGCCAGCCTGTACGCGAGCAGCTCTTTGGCCTTGAACAGGTGGTGCAGGTAGGCGGCAGAGAACGTCCGGCAGGTGTAGCAGTCGCAGCCAGGTTCCAGAGACTCGTCCCGTGCTCGATGCGGAGCGGAGTATATGTTGATACGCCCGTCTCTGGAGAACAGGGCGCCGTTGCGCGCGATCCGGGTGGGCAGCACACAGTCGAACATGTCTATGCCCCGCGCGACGCTCTCGACCAGGTCCTCGGGCGAGCCGACGCCCATCAGGTATCTTGGCGACTCGGCGGGAAGCAGCGCGGCGGTTAGCTCGGTCATCCCGTACATCTGGGACTTGGACTCGCCAACGCTGAGGCCGCCTATCGCGTAGCCGGGGAAGTCCAGCGAGACTATCTCATCGACGGAGCGCTCTCTCAGATCCTCGAACATCCCGCCCTGCACTATCCCGAAGAGGAGCTGGTCATCGCGGGTGTGCGCCTCTCGGCAGCGCGTCTCCCACCGGGTCGTGCGATTGAGCGCCTGCTCGACCGTCTCCCGGCTGGCGTCAGCTGCGACGCACATGTCGAGAGGCATGATGATGTCCGCGCCGACCTGCTCCTGGGCGTGGATCGTGGACTCAGGCGTGAACTTGTGCGGCGATCCGTCTATGTGTGACTTGAACAGGATGCCGTCGTCGTCGATCTTGCGGAGATGCTCGAGACTGAATCCCTGAAAGCCGCCGCTGTCGGTGAGGATCGGCCTATCCCAGCGCATGAAGGCGTGCAGTCCGCCGAGGTTCTCGATCAGATCGACTCCGGGCCGCAGGCAGAGGTGATAGGTATTGCTAAGGACGATGTTGGCGCCCACAGAATCGAGGTCTGCCGGATCGACGGCCTTCACCGATCCCTGTGTCGCGACAGGCATGAAAAGAGGCGTGGGAACGTCCCCATGTGTCGTTTGAAGCACACCGGCGCGGGCGCTCCCTGAAAGAGCGTCGAGCCTGAAAACTGAAGTGGGGTACGTCCGAGTCACGGCCCGCGCCTACACGAACGGCCAGGGGATATTGTAGTTGGGATCGAGCTTGGGGATCACCGGGTTGCTGAGAATGAACCTTAGTCTCTTGGTGAGCGCTTTCAGCTCAGGGCCGCGGAGCGTGTCCCTGAGCTCGGATGTGTCTTCCGAGCGGGAGGCGAGCTTGCGGTGCAGTCTGCCGAGATCGGCCACCAGGTCCGTCGGCACCTCGCGGCCCCAGAACTCCATCATCACGGTGCGGAGCTTGAAGCTGGGATGGAAAGTGAGTCCGTGGTCGATGCTCCAGATGCGGTTATCGGTACCCACCAGGCAGTGGCCACCCTTGCGGTCGGCGTTGTTGGCGATCAGGTCGAACACCATAATCTTGCGCAGCTCTTCGTGGCTTGCTGTCTGCTTCACGATGTCGAAGTAGGTGACGTCCGGGTCGCTCTCGACGTAGTGCTGGATCATCCCAACGCCGTAGGGGCCGTCCCTCAGCAGCGTAAGCGGGATGTTCGGCCATCCCAGCAGCCTGCTCAGAAGAAACGCGGCGCGCTCGCGCTGATACAGCGTGCCGGTCGGGAAGTCCCACAGTGGGCGCTCGCCGTCACGGGGCTTGTAGATAGCGCGGAGATACTTGCCCGGTCCGGCGTCGATCCACACCATGAACGTGTAGTTGGACCCCCACGGCATTCTGTGGCCTCCGGTGATCTCGCCGGTCTCCAGAAGTGGACGCGCCTCATCCTCGTCCACGATGACTGGGGACGCACCATCGGGAATGGGTAAGACGACACGGTAAGACTGTCGATTGCGGCGGGCCATACTGGAGATTACAGCGATCAGGGCTCGGAGCGGATCATTCCGGTTCTGACAGGTCTTCGGGGGTGAGCCTGGCGTGGCCATTGACGCGGGCGCACCTGTGGCCTTCAGGATCGATCGCCCTGCCGCACAGCGGGCATAGCGGCCTGCCGGCGGCGCACACCCTCAGCGCCTCCTCGGAGAAGCCGCTGATCTGTCGCTTGTCGGCCCAGACGCGAACCGTTGCCTGGTCTTCGTCCTCCGCATCGTGCGCGTCGATGATGAAGAGACCTCTGCTGGCGTCGTGGCCCAGCACAAGCTTCATTACCTTGAAGTCCAGGCTGGTCAGCCCTGGCGCTTCGCGCTCGGTCGGCGGGCTTCCAGTCGGTGTTCGCTCCTCTGGCAGGGCCGCCATCATCTGCTGGATGGCGAGAGCCAGCTGGAAGAGCTGCTCCTTTTCGATCCAGATCGAGGCGACGCTGCTGGCGCTGTCCACTTGGATACGGAAAGTGCGCTTGCCCGGCTCGCCGAAGGCCTCGGCGCTCAGTTTCGATACGCTGGTGAATTCGTTTCTGGCACTTGGCATAATTCTGAGGTTCATATTAGTCCGTAGTCCTGATCGTAGCAAGTGATTGCGATGAGAAGCTGAGCCCACTTGGTTTGACCCCTGTTGAGCCGCTTCGCTATACTTGAGGCTGGTATTCTTGACTGTATAGATCAACAAAAGCAGGGAGAGACGCTTACATGACCACCCAGAAGGTCATCTCAAGGGAGACCGGAATCGAAGAGTCCCAGTACAAGTGGGGTTTCGAGTTCGACTACGAGTCTGAAACCGCCCCGAAGGGGCTGTCCGAGGAGACGGTCAGGTTCATTTCACACAAGAAGAACGAGCCTGAGTGGATGCTGGACTGGCGTCTCAAGGCGTTCCGGCACTGGGAAAGGCTCGATCTGGAGGAGCCGACCTGGGCGAACGTCACATATCCTGAGATCGATTTTCAGGACATCGTGTACTATGCGGCCCCCAAGTCCCAGGACGACGGCCCCAAGAACCTGGAGGACGTGGACCCCGAGATTCTCGAAGCGTTCGACAAGCTGGGGATTCCGCTGGAGGAGCAGAAGCGGCTGAGCGGCGTGGCGGTCGATGCCGTGCTGGACAGCGTATCCGTGGCCACCACCTACCAGAAGATGCTTGAAGATGCGGGTGTCATATTCTGCCCCATCTCTGAGGCGGTCCAGAAGCACCCCGACCTGGTGCAAAAGTACCTGGGATCGGTCGTGCCGTACACCGACAATTTCTACGCAACACTCAATTCGGCAGTGTTCAGCGACGGGTCTTTCTGTTACGTACCGCCGGGAGTCCGCTGCCCCATAGAGCTGATGACCTACTTCCGTATCAACGCGCTCGACTCCGGCCAGTTCGAGCGGACGCTGATAATCGCCGACAAGGGCAGCTACGTCAGCTACCTGGAGGGATGCACGGCGCCGATTCGCAAGACTCACCAGCTTCATGCGGCGGTTGTCGAGCTAGTCGCTCTGGATGACGCCGAGATCAAGTACTCGACCTTGCAGAACTGGTATCCGGGCGACAAGGAGGGCAACGGCGGAGTGTTCAACTTCGTCACCAAGCGCGGCGCGTGTCGCGGTCGGAACTCCAAGATAAGCTGGACGCAGGTCGAGACCGGGTCAGCGGTCACGTGGAAGTACCCCAGTGTGATACTCCAGGGAGACGACTCGGTGGGCGAGTTCTACTCTGTCGCGCTGGTGAACAACTACCAGCAGGCCGACACCGGCACCAAGATGATCCACATGGGCAAGAACACCAAGAGCACGATCGTCGCCAAGGGAATCAGCGCCGGCAAGGCGCAGAACACCTATCGCGGGATGGTGCGGATCATGCCGTCGGCGTCGGGCGCGAGAAACTTCACGCAGTGCGACAGCCTGCTGATCGGCGACGAGTGCGGGGCGCACACCGTCCCGTACATCGAGGTCAGAAACCCGACGGCCCAGATGGGTCATGAGGCTACTACCTCCAAGGTGAACGATGATCAGCTCTTCTACCTGCAGCAGCGAGGCATAGACCAGGAGGAAGCCAACTACATGGTTATCAACGGCTTCTGCCGGGGCATATTCAAGGAGCTCCCATTCGAGTTCGCGGCCGAGGCCAGCCAGCTGCTCAGGGTCAGCCTCGAGGGCACGGTCGGGTAGCTCCGGGACAGCCATGACGCAGGCCGAGATAGAAAATCACGTCGAGACCGCGGAGCGCTTCCTCAGACATGC
>JAAXHZ010000194.1 GCA_012270625.1 Dehalococcoidia bacterium
TTGTTTGTACATGTTTGCCTACCCTTGTCAGCCCTGAGGGAGAGGGAGCCAGTTGTCCTTTCACCCAACCCGTTTTCGGAAAACGAAAAGGCCCTGGGGAGGGTATCGAGCGCTGATTGAGAACCTGCGTGGCGGGCGGATATAATTGGCAGCGCGGAATTTCGAGACAGTTACTTTGGCGAGGTGGTTTATGGGGAGCCAGATTGACTTCAACTGCGACATGGGCGAGAGCTTCGGCATGTACAAGATGGGGCTGGATGAGGAGGTCATCAAATACATCACCTCGGCCAACATCGCATGCGGGTTTCACGCGGGCGATCCAAGCTGGATGCAAAAGACGGTGTCGCTTGCTGAGGAGCACGGTGTGGCTATTGGCGCGCATCCGAGTTTTCCAGACCTCGCGGGTTTTGGCAGGAGAAACATGGTCGTTTCGGCTGAAGAGGCGCGGAACGACGTGATTTACCAGATGGGCGCGTTGCAGGCGTTCACCAGCACAGGCAAGCTCCAGCACGTCAAGCCGCACGGCGCGATGTACAACATGGCAGTGGACGACGAGACGCTGGCACGGGCGATCTGCGAAGCGGTGCTGGAAGTGGACGAGAACGCTGCTCTGCTGGCGCTGGCGGGGTCGGCGTGGATAGGCATCGCGCAAGATATGGGCCTCCGGGTCGGGCGGGAGATCTTCGCCGACCGCGCCCTGAATCCTGACGGTACGCTCGTGTCCAGATCGCAGCCCGGCTCTGTCATCCATGACACGTCCGAAGTTGTGGAGCGCAGCCTGCAGATGGTGACCGATGGACGCGCTCGCGCTATCAATGGAGACGTCATCGAGGTCGAGGCCGACAGCCTGTGCCTACACGGTGATACGCCTGGCGCGGTGGAGATGGCGAAGGCGCTCAAGGAGGCGCTGGAAGTCGAGGGCATTCTAATCAAGCCGCTGGGAGAGCTGGTCTAACCAGCTTGAAGCTGGACACATAAAGGGGACGCTCACCATTCACCATTCCACGTTCACCGTTTCACATTTGCAGTTTCTGCCAGCGGGAGACCAGGCCGTCGTGGTCGAATTCGGGTCGGTTATAGACCCGGGCGTCAATGCCTTGGTACACAGGACGGCGGCGGCCATCGAGGAGTCTGAAATCGAAGGGGCACTCGAGATGGTGCCTACGTACCGCTCTCTGCTGATCTACTACGATCCGCTGAGAGTGTCTCTGGCGGAGCTTCAGGACGAGATTTCCGGGCTGGCGATAGGGGATGGCGAGACCGCAGACGAGCACCGGATAGTAGAGATCCCGACGCTGTACGGCGGGGAACACGGACCTGACCTCGAATTCGTGGCTGAGAATGCTGGCATGACCGAATCAGAGGTGGTCGCGACGCACTCGGGTACGGACTACCTGGTCTATACGATGGGGTTCAGTCCCGGCTTCCCATATCTTGGAGGGCTCGATCCAAAGCTGCACACGCCGAGACTCCAATCTCCTCGCACACTCATACCGGCAGGCTCTGTGGGAATCGCCGAGACTCAGACAGGCGTGTATCCGGTGGCAAGTCCGGGCGGCTGGCGTTTGATCGGACGGTCTCCGCTCAGGCTGTTCGATCCACATGCGAGTCCGCCGACGGTAATCAACGCCGGCGACAGGGTCAGATTCGTCCCGCTCAATGACGCGGCAGCTTATGACGAGGTGGACAGGCAGGTGCGGAACGGTACGTACTCGACGATCACGAGGGCCGGGCGATGAGCGACCGCGCCATCGAGGTAATCTCGCCGGGGCTGCTGACGACGGTGCAGGACCTCGGTCGGAGAGGCTACCAGAGATACGGAATACCAGTCTGCGGCGCATTGGACCCTGTCTCACTCCGCATCGCCAACATCCTGGTCGGCAACCCTGAAGGTGAAGCAGGGCTAGAAGTCACAGCGCTGGGGCCAACAGTGAGGTTCACGTCAGACAGCGTGTTCGCCGTGGTCGGAGCCGAGTTCAGGCCCGAAGTGGACGGACGCACGGTGGAGACGTGGGAATCGGTGAAGGTCCCGGCAGGGTCAGTGTTGAGCATTGGCGCGGCGTCGGACGGTCTGCGCGCATACGTGGCGGTCGCGGGAGGGATAGACGTTCCTCTCGTGATGGAGAGCAGGTCAACCGACTTCAAGGGCGGATTCGGCGGGTTCGAGGGACGCGCGCTGCGCGACGGAGACTCCGTGCCAATAGGATACTCGCCGCACGTGGAAAACTGGTCGCAGACGGGTCTGCCAGTTGGGATCAGCAGATGGCCGACATTCGGGCAGGAGTTTGAGATCAGGGTCGTGTTAGGCCCGCAGAATGAGGAGTTCACCGAGAGCGGCGTGAATGTGATGCTGACGTCTGAGTACACGGTCTCGACAGACTCTGACAGGATGGGCTGCCGTTTGGAAGGTCCTGAGATAGCGCATCGGGTCGGGCCAGACATCGTGTCGGACGGTTCGGCTCTGGGTTCCATACAGGTGCCGGGCAGCGGTCAGCCGATAGTCCTGCTCGCCGACAGGGGCACCACTGGAGGTTATACGAAGATCGCGACGGTCATCGGCCCGGATATCGGTCTGCTGACGCAGGCGATGCCGGGGGCGAAGGTGCGCTTTTCAGCGGTGTCGGTGGATGAAGCGCACAAGGTCCTGCGGGAGCAGGAGGAGATGCTGCGCGAGATCAAGTCGTTCGTGGGGTTGGACCTGACCGGGGCGGTCTCGATCAGCTCGGAGGGCAGCGACGTTCAGGTCCGTCAAGAGGACGGTGGCGCGATCGCGGTGACAGACATGCGCACTTCGCGGACGTCCACACGGACAGTATCCGCAAGTATCGATGGAGAAGAGTTCGAGTTCGAGCTAAGGACAGCGTTCCAGTAGCCGAGGGGAGTTAGCATGAGCGACAAGCGAATAGTGATTTTCGGCGCTGGCGCGGCGGGGAGCTACCTGGGCGCCTACATGACCAGAGAAGGCTACGACGTAACGCTGCTGGACATGTGGGGGGAGCACGTCGATGCGATGCGAGCGAACGGACTGCGCGCGTCTGGCACTCAGGACGACTTTACCGTAGAAGTCAACGCTCACCACCTGTCCGATGCCCTACAGCTGCCGGGACAGTTCGACATCGGATTCCTGGCGATGAAAAGCTACGATACAGAGTGGTCGGCGCACTTCCTGAAGCGGCTCGTCAAGAACGACGGCGTGGTCGTGTCTTCGCAGAACTGCATGAACGACCGGCTGGTAGCGTCCATCGTGGGGTACGACCGGGCGGTCGGGTGCATCATGTCCAGCATAACGGTGGCGCTGTGGGAGCCGGGTCACGTTACGCGCGGCGGGCCTCCGGGACGAGGACGCGGGCACGTGGTGTTCAGAGTGGGCGAGCTTCACGGGCGAATCACGCCGCGGGTCGATGAGCTGGCGGACATCCTGATGTGCGTGGATGACGCGAAGGCGACGTCGAACCTGTGGGGAGAGCGCTGGTCGAAGTTGACGACCAACTCGTCCGGCAACCCGGTTGGGGCGATGACAGGTCTTGGAGGCGAAGGTGTAGCGTCCATGCCTGAGGCGCGCCGGATACAGATCAACATCTGCAAGGAGTCGTGCCAAGTCGCGTTGGCGCAGAACTACCAGGTCGAGCCTATCAGAGGCGTGTCTGCTGAGACGTACGCGAAGGCGGACGACGGCGAGGTCTTCGAAGAGCTGGACGCGAAGTTCCAGCCGTCCGGAGGCGGAGCGGACTGGAAGTCGTCAATGGGACAGGACATGGAGAAGGGCCGTCGGACGGAAATCGAGTTCATGAACGGGCACATCGTCGATGAGGGCAGGCGGGTCGGCGTCCCGACTCCGGTCAACGCCGCCATCGTGCAGGTCGTCCAGGAAGTGCAGTCCGGGGAGCGCGCGCCGGGGCCAGAGAACGTACATCGTGTTTTGAGCCTGGCCGGTCTTGCATGAGTCTTTCTTTTCTCTCTTCTCGACAGTGTCGTTCATGTTTTCAGCGCCTCTGACACTGGCTTCGATGGGATAGAACGCCGCATTGCGTGAGCTGTTCCATGACCTGACGGACTGGACGCTCCAGGCCGCTGACAGCGACTGGGCGATCGCGCTGCTGGCGCTGGCGGCGTTCAGCGAGTCGGTCGTCTTTCCGATACCTCCTGATCCGCTGCTCATAGCCGTAGGGGTGGCTAGTCCGGGGTCGGCGATATGGATAGCGGCGCTCGTCACGGTCGCCTCGGTGGCAGGGGCGTACCTGGGGCACTGGCTAGGCCGCAGGATCGGGAGGCCGCTGCTGCGCCGGTTGGTGTCCGACTCCAAAGTGGAGCGCGCCGAGGGGCTGTTCACAAGATACGGGGTGTGGGCGATTCTGGTGGCGGCGTTTACGCCGATTCCGTACAAGGTGTTCACGGTATTGGCGGGCATCATGAGTTTGCCCATTCGTCCGTTTCTGTTGGCGTCTCTAATTGGGCGCGGAGCGCGGTTCATGACGATCGGGGTACTGGTGTTCTTGTTCGGTGAAGAGATACAGGAGTTCATCGAGAGCAACTTCGAGCTGCTCACGATCGCAGCGGGCGCAGGGCTAGTGGCAGTGGTGGCGGGGTATCTTGGGTACAGAGGCTGGACGGATCGCAGAAGTGGGAAGATTGACACTGGTGCGGCGGATTCCTAGACTACGGCCAGTCGTCGGAGCCACATCTCATCCAAGCACGGAGGTCCAGATTGAATATCACATTCACTCAGCAGGAAGAGGACTTTCGGCAAGAGATACGCGACTTCCTGAAGGACGAACTGCCTGACGACTGGGACCCACTGGGACAGCCGGGACAGTCCGCGGAGGAGCGACAGACGTTCTCGCGCGGCATGTCGAAGCGGCTGGCTGACAAGGGATGGCTGACGCTCGCCTGGCCGGAGGAGTATGGCGGTCAGGGTCGGTCGATCATGGAGCAGGTGATCTATAACGAGGAGATGTCCTACTGGAATGTGCCCGGAACAGAGCTGGGCACTGGGGCGATCTCATGGGTCGGGCCGGTGCTGATGCTTGCTGGGACAGAGGAGCAGAAGCGGGAGCACCTGCCGCCTATCGCGAGGGCCGAGCGCTACTGGTGTACGCTCTACAGCGAGCCGGGATCGGGATCGGACCTGGCATCTCTACAGACTTCGGCAGTCCGCGACGGTGACGACTACGTCATCAACGGTCAGAAGATATGGACGTCCAGCGCGCACTTCGCAGACTGGGGCTGGCTGGCGGCGCGCACGAACTCGGACGCGCCCAAGCACCGGGGCATCAGCCTGTTCATGCTAGACATGAAGAGTCCAGGCGTAGAAGTCAGGCCAATTATGAACATGGCAGGCGGTCACGACTTCAATGAGGTGTACTTCGACAACGTTCGAGTGCCCAGCGGCAACCTGGTCGGCCAGGAGGACCGAGGATGGTACACGCTGGCGGTGGCGTTGGACTTCGAACGATCGGGAGTGGGATATTCGGCGGGCGCACGCCGGACACTGAACGCGCTGACCAGATATGTAAAGGAGACGGAGCGCGGCGGCGCTCCACTCAGCAAGGACCCGAACGTCCGCAAGAAGCTGGCGCAGAGGTATGTGGAGACCGAGATCTCGCGTTGGCTGTCATACAGGGTGGCGTGGATGCAGAGCCAGGGCCTGATCCCCAACGCGGAGGCGTCCATGTCCAAGATGTACGGGACGGAGCTGACGCAGCGCGTCGCGCGTACAGGCATGGAGATACTAGGGATGGCGGGTCAGCTTTCGGGGGGGTCGAAGTGGGCGCCTCTGTACGGACATATTCAGCAGTCGTACCTGATGTCCACGTCATCGACGATAGCTGCGGGAACCTCTGAAATCCAGCGCAACATCATCGCGCAGAGGGGGCTGGGGCTGCCTCGGTAGGCCGATACACTAGGTTCTGAAGGTCCTGCGCTCATTGCGGACGGCCGC
>JAAXHZ010000195.1 GCA_012270625.1 Dehalococcoidia bacterium
TGCTGCACCGACATGTCCCGATAGCTGATGAAGCGGCGTCCGCCCTCTCCCTCAGCATGGCTCAGGTCGTAGATCAGCGGCGCGACGGTCGCGTCCGGCAACCGCACACTGTGTAACATCGGCGCCGCGCTCGTGGAGAACAGCCCACCGTTGTACGGCGGCAGACCGATCGACTGATCTCTCATGTCTATCAGGCTGCACAGCGTCATCAGGCGATCATAGTAGTTGGACGCGACCGTCGAAAAGACCGCGCGCCTGTCCATCCTGCGGGCGATGTCCTCGCGCACAGGCTTTCGCAGACCGTAGTCGTCGTACCTCGGATCGTTGACTGGCAGCAGCCCTCGGTCCTCCGCGTACAGCATGAACAGCAGCCGGTACAGGAAGATCAGCGCCGCCTCTCGGACCGTTGAGAGGTCTTCACCACTGGCGCCGGCCAGCGCGCTGATCAGGCTCGGAAACACCCTCTCGAAAACGGTGCCGGACAGGTCTGCCGCAACCTTCTCCTCGTACCGCCGTCCCTCTGCCAGCGCCGCTTCCAGGAATGAGGTTACGGCGCCATCACGCAGCACCAACGAGTCGCGCCTGAACAGCATATAGAACAAGCGCAGCGTGTCCTCGCTGCCATCGCTGAGCGCACTCCCGAGGTCAGTCTCGAAGTAGCCGGTCGCGCGCGGCCGAGCGCGACCGTAGTACAGACGCCACACGTCGCCGCTCGTCAGGATGCCCCACCTGATGCGTCCGTCAGACTCGATCTCGGCCGTGGCGAGATACCTGAGTATCTGGCCGTGCGGCGTCCTGGACATCACCGGGCCCTCCCCATCCCGCGCGTCCATAGGCAGCCCAAGCCTCTTGCTCTCCCCAACCGCCACACCATCCACGTACCTGAGACCGGCGCTGTCCCTGCCGACCGCGCGCGCCTTCGAGTCGGCGTCAGAGAACAGCAGCAGGTCAGGGATGTCCTCGTTGCGAGCCGTGCCCTGCTGAGGGAGGTAGTCCTCCCAGCCGAGCATCTCAAGCACCGGACGAATCAGCTCCTGCTCCGTGACCGCCTCGTTCGGCTGGCTCGAACGACTCAGCGACTCGTACCGGTCGCTGACGCCGCTTCTGAACGCCTCGAACTCCGCAGCCGCAGACACAGAGTCACGCCACTCCTCAGTGGTCCGTATTCCATCGCTCAAGAAGTAGTCCGTAAACAGCTGCCCAGGCAAATCGGCTCCTTTCGCCCAGAGTCAATCCCTCACTCGACACAGCGCCCATGATAACCGAAAAGCGCCGCCGCCAAGAACAGGATAGCCCTCAGATCTCAGACGGTCGTAGTCGTGTATCCACCCCGCGTTGTTTCTCACGTAGCTCATCAGCTTCCTCGTCTATATTCTGTCTGTGGGTCTGATCGTACATCAGTCTTCCCGCATTTCCAAAAGACCCATCAAGCTACTATCGCGCCCCCAGATCTGGCATTCTGTAGAATGGGGATCACAGTGACTCGCGCTACCCAAGGACAATGGTAAGAAGTGCCGTCTAACGGTTGACACTAAGCTCTCGGATTCCCGAGCCGTCTGTCTCTCGAAACAGGCGTGGAGTCCGAATTGCGCCGTCCGACATGAGCAGGCGTTCTTGGACGCCCTTCAGATAGAGTGAGAATATACCTAACGCTATTGGAGGATGTGGTAAATGCATGACGTCGGAGACAGGAACTACTGGCCTAAGGAGTGGCCTGACTGGCCAGAGG
>JAAXHZ010000196.1 GCA_012270625.1 Dehalococcoidia bacterium
CCGTCCACCTCTCTCGTGCCGTCATTTCTGAGCAGATAGTGGAGGCATGTGCCCCAGTGGAACCGCTCTGTGTACCTACAGTCCCCTCCCGGCTCCACCTGCGGCTCGAACAGGCGCAGGTGGAATCCTACGTTGGTGACAAACAAGTCCAGGTCTTCATCTCCGTCGTAATCACCGACCGCAAAGCCCATCCAATTGCCGGACTCATCTATTCCCATGGCCTCCGCCACTGGCGTGAACCGGACGTCACCGGGTGACGAATCGTTGCGGAACACGTATGGTCTATGGCCGTCGTTGGCAACCCACAAGTCAGGATCGCCATCGTCGTCGTGGTCGAAGAAGAGCACCGCGTGGGTTCTTCCGGACGGATCTGCTACGCGGTTGCCACCCGCATCTGTAATGGTTGGATCGTATCCCTCGTACTCGCGACTTGTATCCGGGTCAGTGAACAGTATCGGCTCGCCGTTCGGAAGTCGCATCGTAATCGGGCCGCCATCAACGCCCGCAGACTTGGCCATCTCCCTGAACGTAAGGTCGCCGTTGTTGACGTACAGCAGGTTGTAGTGACCTGGGTGTGATGCCTTGTCGAACATGAACCAGTCTTCGTCGATGGCGTTTCCAACGTACATATCCAGCCAGCCGTCGCCGTCCACGTCGGCGCAGGCGATGCTCGAAGCAGAGCGGATGTTGACCTCTTCTCCCAGTGCCGACACGGTAATGTCTGTGAATGTCCCGTCGCCATCATTGACGAACAGACGGTCCGCGATCCCCTTCCGCAGATGCCTCGAGGCGATGTCAACTCCCTCCGCCGACCGGAAGTCCATTCCGTCACCGATGATCCCCCGCGCGCCAACGTACAGGTCCTTGTAACCGTCATTGTTGATGTCGCAGGCCACAGCCCCGCTGCTGTTGTGGTAAGCGAGGTCCACCCCAGCCTCCTCAGACACGTTCTGGAAGGCGCCGTCACCCAGGTTGCTGTACAGGAAGTTAGGATTCCCAGCGTTTGACGTGATATACAGATCCTGATCGCCATCGTTGTCGTAGTCGAAGACCACGGCAGAGGGACGGTAGTTGGAGACCTCGAAGCCGTCCATGAGCGCTTGCGGCGCGACATTCACGAAGGGCGTAATGTCCGGGCGATCATCTGCGGCATCCTTCGGCTCCGGTTCTCCAGCCACGCTGGCATCCGACATCATCGGAGATGGAATGCTCGTGGCCAATCCGGACTGCTGCTGTTCGTCCGCGCAAGACATAGCCGCTAGGACTATCACGCACAGTACGGTCGCTAGTGCGACCCGTGAGACACTCAGCAATCTCACTCCCCCTTTGAGGAACGTGCACGGAGCGAGGTGCATCACCTATCGATGACTCAGCGCAGGGTAAACCTGAATCGACGGACTGACACGATCACAGCGGTCAAATCTGCCGAAGCCGTGGGTCCAGCTTATCCCGAAGCCAGTCACCGAAGAAGTTCATCGAGAACACGATCAACAGTATCGCGAGTCCAGGGAAGAACGAGATCCACCAGTCCGTTGCGACGTACTGCCGACCCTCCGACACCATGCTGCCCCACGACGGCTGCGGAGGAGGAATACCGACTCCGAGGAAGCTCAAAACAGACTCCGTGAGTATCAGCGAACCGACTTGCAGGGACGAGAGCACCATGACCGTGTTTACCACGCCGGGCAAGATGTGCTTGAGTGCTATTCGCAGTCCCGATGCCCCTGCCACTCTGGCTAGAGCGACGTAGTCCGTCGTCTTGAGTTGGAGCGTCTCAGCTCGCACCTGCCTGGCAAAAGGCGCCCACGTGAACAGCGCCAGAAGGATTATGACAAGTTCCAGACTTGGCCCCCACACGACAGATGCCACCAGTGCCACGACGATAAACGGCAGCGCGAACACGAAGTCCACTAGCCTCATTAGAGCCTCGTCCACAAGGCCTCCGATGTAGCCCGATGCAAGTCCCACCACCGTCCCTAGCGCCGCACCGGCTACCAGCACAACTGAGGCCACCAGCAGCGATACACGTGCGCCGAAGATCATCCTGCTGAGAATTCCGCGCCCAATGTGATCGGTCCCCAAGAGAAATTTGGCCGATCCTTCCTCGTCCCACACAGGGGGAACGTTCCGATCAGCCAAGTCCCCTTCCAGCGGGTCATGCGGCGCCACAAGCTCGGCGAACACTGCCACGAACACAAGGATCAGGACTATCGCTACCGGAATAACGGGCCAGCGTCTGAAAGCCTGAAACCCCGCTACAAAGGGATTGGTACTTGGCGCAAAGTCGCGGGATATCGCCCCGGCATCCGATTCTTGGCTACTCATAGCGAATTCTCGGGTCGAGCACCCCATACAGGACGTCTGCGAACAGGCTGGCTGCTAGGAAAACCATGCCGAAGACAAGCGCGAGTCCCGTCACCAAGGGGAAGTCAGTGTTTAGCGCGGCGTTTACCGCAAGTCTGCCTATACCTGGCCACGCGAACACGGTCTCTACTACGACAGTGCCGGTCATGAAGCCGGCCAACAGAATCATGGCATACGTGAGCGGAGAGATCAGTGCGTTTCGGAAGGCATGCTTCCAGATTATTGCGCCTGAGCTCACACCTTTCGCCCTAGCGAGTTTGACGAACTCGCTGTCCAGCACTTCGAGCATCGAAGACCTTGTCAGACGAAGAAGCCCAGCCGCCGGCAGCCAGCCGAGCGTCGCCACGGGCAACACAAAGTGCTGCCAGTCGCCCCGTCGGGAAGTCGGGAGCCAGTCGAGTTGGACGCTGAATACAATCACCAGCACGATGGCTATCCAGAACGGCGGAACCGATTGTCCCAGCAGCGCGAAACTTCGGCCTATGTAGTCCCACGCAGTGCTCCGTTTGACGGCTGACAGCACGCCGAGCGGAATTCCCAGCAACATGGCTGCCACGAACGATATGCCTGACAGCTGGAGCGTCGCCGGGAGAGACTCCATGATCATCTCGAGAGAGTTCCGCTGGTAGTAAACGGAGTTCCCGAAATCTCCACGCACCGCTTTGCCGACCCAGATCATGTACTGAACGAGCAGGGGCTTATCCAGGCCCATTGCCTTTCCCTGAGCCTCCCACGCCTCCGACGTAGTCCTCGTGTACTGGGTCATGTACAGGTATCGGGGATCTCCGGTCGCGTGCGAAAGTGAGAACACCAAAATGGTCAGGCCGAACAGCACGACTACAATCGCAGCAAGTTTTCGAAGGATTAGTCTTCGCATATGGTTTAGGTGTCAGGCTTCAGCAGTCAGTGTGTCAAACATCCAGCGTCAGCTATGGGGTATCAGGCAGCGACCGTCGGAGGCTGGTCCTGCCTGATACCCTGACGCCTCTAACCTACTTATCTATGACTACAGTGGCAGGGTTATTGAAGCTGCTGCCCCAGTAGGGATGCCACTCCTTGATGGTGGGCAGCTTTACCCAGAAGCTCTTGACCGTTGCCACAGCGGCGTTGATATGCCAGTACGACATATAGTTCTGGAAGTGGATGCTGTTCTGTATCCTCTTTTCCAAATTTGGCTCGATGTCGTTCTCGTAGTTCACGTCGCATATCACAGCCGGCAGCTCCGCTCCACCGAGGTGTCCCGGAGTTGGGCAGAAGAACGGTGCCTTCGTGCCGCCTGGAGGCATTCCCCAGCCATGCAGCCACGGCACGTCCATCTCCTTGGTGACCGTCTCCGGCCTTCTCGAAGCATACGGCGACTTGTCCACAGTGACGTCGAGATTCAGATGCTCTCGCCACATCTCGGCCACGGCGTCGGCCAGTTCTGGGTCCCACGTGTTGGGGACGCTCTCAGTCGCCCAGAATACGACCGAGAAGCCATCGGGATAGCCTGCCTCTGACAGATACTCCCTTGCCATCGCCGGATCGAACGGGATTGTCCACTCCTCTTGGAAGTTCTCGTCACCCGGAGGGAACTGCGTGTGCATCGCGGTGTAGGCTACGTCGCTAAAGCCGTCCATGACGTTGTCGACGATAGCCTGCCGGTCGATAGCCATCGACATCGCCCAGCGTACCTTTCTAGGCCCTTCCATATCCGGGCAGACCGAGCCGGCCGGAGGTGGCAGAGCCGAGAATATAGCGTCGTAGTCACAACCCTCGCCAAACGGATTGCCGATCCACGGGTGCTCGTCGTCCGGCAGGAACCCGGGCCTCGGGTTTTTGATCAGGTCGGGCTCTTCACACTCAGGACAGACCTTCGCCCAGTAGTTGCCAGAGAAGTAGATCGTGTTCGGGTTGGGCAAGCCCATCGGCACTGCGATGCCATTGGTGTCGTCAACTATCCCCGCAACCTTCTTGACGGAGATCTTTGTGATGTCCACCTCACTGGTGCGAATCGCGGCTTCGCGAGTCGCGTCTTCAGGCATTTCGTAAATGTACAGAGTCTTGATGTTTGGAACTATCCGCCAGTGGTCGGTCAGTGCTTCGGCCACGATCTCATCGTTGCCAACCCACCGCCTGGCCTTGAAGGGGCCGGTCCCTATCGGAGTTGTGATGAAGTCGGCCTCGCCCATCTCCTCGAAGCAGTGCTTGCACGTGATTCCAAAAGTGGAGTCCCAGCCGAGACCGCCGTGCAGCACACCCCAGGTCGGACTGAACTCACCAGGAACAACATTCATTTGCGCGGTGAACTCGTCTATGACTTCCCATCCTGCTCTGTGCCCAGGCGAAAGCTGCTCTCCAGCGTTGCTGACTGAGCCGGTCTTGAAGGAGTTGTTGAAGGTGAACACGACGTCTTCGGCCTTCAGCTCACCCCAATCGTCGTGCCACATTATCCCCCTTCGGATATTGAGCGTGGCGCTGTTCATATCGTCAGCGATTGTCCAGGACTCGGCGATCTCCGGCTCATGGATCTCCTGTGAAGGAATCGTTCCCGGCTCGGTGAACTGTGCCCTGAATATGCCCTCGAATATCTGGAAGTCCGTGCCCGGACCTCCGACTGTGCCATTAGCGTCCTTCTCCTGGAGCTGCACTAGGGGATGCAGCAGCGGAACGCCGACGTACAGCTCGCCTTTCGGTTCCTTGCCCATGGCCTGAGATGGGGGCTGGGCAGGTGCCGGCGCTGCCGTAGGAGCAGGCGCAGCCGGGGCAGCGGCCGCTGGAGCCGAGGTCGGTGCTGGTGCAGCGGGGGCTGTGGTTGCCACCGGAGCCGGCTCTTCAGTTTGGCTGCTGCAGGCAACCGCTAGGAAAATAGCCAAAATACCGAGGGCCAGCGCACACAGACGTACCAGTGTCCCTCTTCTAGTAAATTCAGTCATGTAGTCCTCCCTAGAGTCGATGTAATACTCGATCTCGACAGAGCGAAAGTTGCTCTGGCCGACCTGAGCCGACCTCCGTGCGGAATGTCCAGCATATCCGCATCAAGTGCCAAAATACGTCGGCATCTTGCAGATGTCAAGTTTCACCTCTTATTGCCCGTCCAACTGTCAAGTCGTTACAATATGAGTTGGTAGCGATAGTCGGGGCGTAGCGCAGTCGGTAGCGCGCCACGTTCGGGACGTGGAGGTCGCTGGTTCAAGTCCAGTCGCCCCGACCAGTTTCGCAGCCAGCCTTGCAAGTGCGCCCGCCTACGGTGCGATCCGCGAGGATGCTCTGGCATCGGATGGTCCGGGGCCAGTCTGCTGGGGACGATTCAGTTCTCCAAGGAGAGGATCTTCTTGAACGGCGATGACGGCCGCGTCGGAATCCTAATGGGCGGCGGCCCCGCTCCGGGCATCAACAGTGCGATAAGTGCGGCAACCATAGAGGCGATCAATCGAGGCTGCAAGGTGGTCGGCATATTGGACGGCTTCTCACACTTGATGGAGGGCCGAACCGACATGACCCTGCCGCTTGCGATTGCCGATGTTGCGCAGATTCATCACCGGGGCGGATCGATAATTCGCACGTCTCGGGCCAACCCCACTCGCAGGCCGGAACACCTGGAGAACACTGTATCCGCGCTGAGAAAGCTGCGCATCTCATACCTTGTCACCATAGGTGGTGATGACACGGCCTTCAGCGCGTCTGAAGTTTCCAGACAGGCCGGCAGCCGCATCAGGGTTGCCCATATACCAAAGACCATCGACAACGATTTGCCACTGCCTGGAAACATGCCCACCTTCGGCTATGAGACAGCGAGGCACTTGGGAACAGAGCTGGTCCGAAACCTGATCGAAGACTTCAGGACAACCAATCGCTGGTACTTCGTGACGGCCATGGGGCGCGCGGCAGGACATCTGGCCCTCGGAATCGGCAAGGCCGCGGCGGCGACCCTGACGATCATACCGGAGGAGTTTACGGACGATCGTATTAGCCTCAGACAGGTGTGTGACGTGCTGGAGACGGCGATTCTCAAGCGGCGCGTGATGGGAAAAGATCGCGGACTCGCTGTCGTCGCGGAGGGCGTGGCCGAGAGATTCGATCCCGATGAGTTGGAGGATATCCCCGGCGTAGAGGTAGCCAGAGACCAGCACGGTCACCTGCGGCTGGGAGACATCCAGCTGGAAAAGGCGCTCAGACGCGAGATTCAGCGACGTTTCTCGTCTCGAGGCGAGAACCTGCAGATAGTGGACAGTAACGTGGGTTACGAGTTGAGGTCGTACCCTCCGATCCCGTTCGATATCGACTACACTCGCAGTCTTGGGTATGGCGCAGCCAGATTCCTGTTGACTGGACTGGATCAAGCCTCAGACGTGACGGGAGGACTGATCTGCTTGGTGAATGGCAGGATCGAGGCGCTGCCCTTCGATCAGCTCAGGGACCCGTCCACCGGACGAACCAAAGTGCGCACAGTGGACATCAATGGAGACGGGTACCGGATCGCTCGTAAGTACATGATCCGGCTGGAGAAGTCCGACCTGGAGAACTCTGACATGTGCCGCAAACTAGCCAAGGAGGCGGGAGTGTCGCCTGACGTCTTCGTCAACAGGTACAGGGGCGTTGTAGAGTTAGCCGGGGCCGCTTAGTTAACAGGATGGAAGGGATGACCGATCACTCGCTAGTTGGGACCGCCAGGGCGCTTGTCGCGCGGAGCAAGGGCATTCTGGCCGCGGACGAGAGCGCCAGGACGATCGGCAGCAGGTTCGCTCGCCTCGGTGTCGAGAACACCGAATGGAATCGCCGCGACTATCGGGAGATGCTCTTCACGACTGCCGGTATCGACAACTACGTCAGCGGCGTGATCCTGTACGACGAAACCCTTAGACAGCGCGGCGCCGACGGTACGCCCATTGTCAGCATACTGTCTCGACGCGGCATTCTGCCGGGCATAAAAGTGGATACCGGCGCTCATCCGCTGGCAGGCGCTCCTGGCGAAATGGTCACCGAGGGACTGGACAGGCTCCGCGAACGCCTCGCCGAGTATTACGAGCTTGGTGCGCGCTTCACTAAGTGGAGGGCGGTCATCAACGTAGGGCCATCCATCCCCAGCGACTACTGCATAGAGGTCAACGCCCACGCTCTGGCTCGATACGCCGCTCTCGCCCAAGAGGCGGGACTCGTGCCGATAGTCGAGCCGGAGGTGATGATGGACGGTGACCATAGTCTTGAGAAGTGCGGTGCGGTGACCGAATTCGCGCTGCGACGTGTTTACGACCAGCTCCAGGAGCAGCGGGTACTGCTGGAAGGCACCCTCCTAAAGTCGAACATGGTCGTGTCCGGTCGAGACGCACCGACCAGGAGCGCCCCACAAGAGGTCGCCGCTAAGACGCTCGAATGCCTGATGAGGACTGTGCCCGCCGCAGTGCCGGGAATCACGTTCCTGTCCGGCGGACAAAGCGATGAGGAAGCGACCGGAAACCTCAATGCGATCGTTCTGAAAGGCCAAGAGGTCGGTGCGCCTTGGGATCTGAGCTTTTCATTCGCGAGGGCCCTCCAGTCCGCACCGATGAAAGTGTGGGCCGGCAACGGCGCGAACGTCGCCGAAGCGCAGGGAACGCTCCAAACGAGAGCACGCCTGACTGCGGCGGCGCGCCGTGGAGAGCTCACCGCTGATATGGTTGCGCCATCGACGTAGTCGGCGCTCTTGCCGTTATGCCACGAGAATAGAGACGCTACGGGACATCCATAGTCTTGAGCCGTCGCACGGTTAGCAGCCAGAATGCCACCGTCACAATTGCCGTCCCGGCCATCGCCGCCGGAAAATCTATTACCTGGTCGGCAACGGCCTCCAGTGGGCCGTCACCCAGCCTGTATATGATGGACAGCGAGTACGCGCTGATGCTCAGGTATTTCACACCCGGCACCAGAGTGCTCATAGCGCCCTCCCAGAGGAAGACATAGACGATCGCGAACGCAAGCGCGCGTGTCGTAATCAGTCCCGCCCAAGTAAAAATCGACGCGTACGCGGCCACACCCATCGCAAGCCCCGCGCAAACCGCCAGTGCGCTATTCATGTCCCCATCAAGACCGATCAAGATCGACAGCGCTCCACTCAGCACTGCGAACGGGGCGGCGATCAGCGTGGGCGCTGCCATCTTGGAGAGCGCAATCTTCCACCTGGCGATCGGCATCAGCATGAAGAAGCTCAGAGTCCTGTCTTCCAGATCGTTACCGAAGGCCGAGGTTGCGAGCGCCATCGTCACGATCGGCAGCACTACTCCTACGATCAACGTATCTACTACGCCGTTCACGAAGTCCTGAGCATCGCCGCCCTCGCCTGACGAAGTCAGGCGCAGTATCAGTGTAAGTGCGACCGGCAGCAGCGCGAGCAGACAGACAATGATCAGACGCCGAACGCCCGTGATCTGCCGCAAGGATAGCCTGAAGACTGGCCCCATCTACTGCTCTACCATGTACTCGAACAGGCTTTCGAGTGATTCGTCCAGTGGCTCGACTCTGGTCAGCCGAATCCCCCGCTTCTGAGCGAGTGTGGGAATCGACGTCTGGAGCGCGGCAACATCTCGACTGTGAACGATGAGTGAGCGGTCGTCGGAGAACGCGACAGAGTCGATGGAGGCCATTCCGATGATCGCCGAGGCCATCTCGTTGGGACGGTCAACGACAACCCTGACTTGATAGGCGTGCTCGTCCAGCCGCGCGCGAATCGCGCGGAAGTCGCCCGATGCGGCCAGCTTGCCGCTAAGCATGAGCAGAATCCGGCCGGCAAGCGTTTCGACCTCCTCAAGGATGTGCGACGAGACCAGTATGGTCTTGCCATCGGAGGCCAGACGCTCCATGGAGTCCTGGAACTCAATGCGCTGGCGAGGATCCGTGCCATTGAGAGGCTCGTCCAGGATTATCACGTCTGGATCGTGGACGAGCGCGGCAGCGAGCCGCATTCTCTGTCTCATGCCTCGAGAGTAACCGCCCATCGATCTCCGCTGGACATCCTGAAGCCCAACCATCGCGACGGCTCGGTCTGCGGCGTCCGACACATCTGCTACTCCATGGAGCTTCGCGGAGGTCTCTACGAACTGCCTCCCACTCAGAAAGGGGTATATGGACTCGTGCTCAGGCATGAACCCGACATGTCGGTACAGGTCTGGATTGTCCCTAACAGGCTGGCCCAGCACGGTTACGCTGCCCCGCGAGCAGCTGCTAAGACCGGCGATCATATACAGCAGCGTTGTCTTGCCAGCGCCATTCGGGCCAAGCAGACCGGTGATACCCGGATATACCTTGAGCGAAACATCGTTGACGGCGACAACGTTGCCAAACCATTTCGACACGTCCGAAACATCGATCGTGGCTCCGTTGGGTGCCATAGCCTGCTTGCTCACGTCACCAACCTTCTGTACCGATTCCACAAGATCGCCGCCGGTACCGCAACCACTACGGCCCACCACAGCACTGTGATAGGCGCCGGAAGTCGAATATCACTATCCTCGGACGTTAGCTCTTCTTCGTACGTACCGAAGATCAGGTCGCTAACCTGTAGGGGTATGCCGCCAAAGTCGATCAGGCGTGCCCACTTACCGGCGAACCCAAACTGCGTCTCGCACACGATGCTGGCATCGTCAGGTTCTGATTCATCCTCTTCTTCAACTTCTCTCGACGTGACTGTCAAGTTTATCCTCGAGCTGGCGGCATTGCTCTCGCTCTGATCGGTCCCACCACGTTCTTGACCCGATGCGGTTATGCACTCAACCGAGCTCAGTACCCCTACGACAACGGTCGATATCACAAACAGTCCGATCACCGCCAACGATGCGTACGCCCGTCGGGTAGTCAGAGAAGCCGCCGCTAGAGGGATGGTCGTGGTCACGGCGGCAATCACAAGCCC
The DNA here is from genome assembly GCA_012270625.1 of Dehalococcoidia bacterium. Next base: position 10,226 of record JAAXHZ010000196.1, read on the forward strand.
AGCCGCTAAGAACCTGGGGACATGCGCCCAGTTGTCGCCCAGGTAGTCGAGAGGCTCTTGGGATCCCAGAACTAGCCCCGCCAGCAAGACCACCTGTCCCGCATATATGAACACCAGGCTGACTGCGAAGAATGACAGCCATCGACTCAGAACATAGTCATTCGACGATAGCGGACGTACGAGATAGAGGTCTATGACGCCGTTTCGACGATCAGGACAGAGAAGCTCGGGAGCAATAATCGCGGCAAATATCAGCAGTATGGGAGAGACGATCTCATAGTAATCTTGGGGGCCTGGCAGGTTCAGGGCGTCTGCGAACACCTCCCCTAGGAGTCCGGCCATCACCGACAGCGCCGCCGCGGGAGCCATGACCGACACCAGAAACAGCATCGGGAGCACCTTGGCCCAGGCGCCGCGGCCCAGTCCGAAGCAGGTGCGGATGCCATTTACGAACAGTGACTTGCGCGCGCGGCTCCGTCCCTCCCGATGACCTTCGTAGTGACGATAGCCGAGGTCGAATACCTGACCCTCAGGAGCGTTCATTCACGTCCGTCTCTAAAGATGTCTGACAAACGCCTTCGACGGGGGCCTAGTCTTCGGAGCCTCGACCCAGTATCTACGAGAGCGTCCCTGATCTCATCGTATTCGGCGTCTCCTACGCCTTCTACTGCAACCGACACCCCATCCAGAGACGCCTCCAGGCCACGGTCTGCCAGCGCGTCGATCAGCCCCTCGACATTGTCGTACACGTCTATGTAAACGGTCTCGGACTCCGCTGTAAATCCCGCGACATCGCCGGATTCCGACACGATCCCGCCCTCTAATACGATTATCCGGTCGCAAGTAGTCTCTACGTCGCCCATCAGGTGCGTTGACAGCATGATGCTGATTCCAAACTCCCTACCGGTCCGGCGGATCAGCGCCAGCATTTCCTCCCGACCTACCGGGTCCAGACCGGCCGTCGGTTCGTCGAGAAAGACCAGTACCGGATCGTGGACGAGCGCTTGGGCGAGCTTTACCCGCTGCTTCATTCCTGTAGAGTACTCACCGATAGAACGGTATCGCTCCTCGTCCAACCCGACGTGCCGGAGAATGTCCGCTGTCCTGCTGCGGGCCGCACCCGGGGGCAAACCGCTTATCTGAGCCATGTGGGTGAGAAACTCAGTCGCCGTCATAGCCGGAGGCAGGCAGTCGTGCTCAGGCATGTAGCCCAATTGGGCGCGAACCATGACGTTTTCGTACGGCCTCTCGCCCATCACCGTCGCTGACCCGGACGTAGGGACAAGCAGTCCCAGAAACAGCTTCATTGCCGTGCTCTTGCCTGCCCCGTTTGGACCGAGCAAGCCTGTGATTCCCAAATCCACTGTGAAGCTTACACCGTCAAGGGCTATCGTGGAGCCATAGCTCTTGGTGAGGTTGGTGGCTTCCAGGAGAACCGGCATAGTCTCAGTATATTTACGGCAGTACGGGAGACACAAGGTCAGATTAACAGCCGTCGGATCGGCGTCCGCTAGGTGTTGAATACCTTGTTAGGCCGCCACTGGCGCAGCTTGCCATCGAACCGCATGATCGCGACGAAAGCGCCATCTGTGCCGTATGCCCTGGCACGCTCATCGGGCGAGTCGATCTCCAACCCCACACCAGGGGGCAATGGCCTGCCACTGCGTATCATCTTCAGATGCCGCTTTCCCACGATCATTGCTGGCATCGATGCCAAGACACTGTCCGGGTTGTGCAGCAGGTCGTCTGCGTGACCCGATTCGATCCTGCTTAACGCATCCTCCAATAAGACCGCGTCATCGAGATGAAAAGGGCCTGTCCTGCGGCGGACCAGGGCCTTCAGGTGCCCTCCGCATCCGAGCGACTCACCCAGGTCGTGAGCGAGCGAGCGCATGTAGAACCCCTTTCCGCAGACCACATTCACCGTAGCAACTGGAGGTTCCCAGCCCGTCAGATTGATTTCGTGGACGACCACAGGTCTGGGATCGAGCTCGATTTCCACACCTTCTCTGGCCAGCTCGTATAGCCGCCTGCCCTGCCTCTTCAGCGCGCTGTACATGGGCGGCACCTGGGCGATTTCTCCTCGGAACTTCCGCAGTGCCGACTCGACCAGTTGGAGAGAGACAAAAGAAGGGTCTCGCTCGGCAACTATCTCACCCATGGCGTCGTAGGTATCTGTTGAGACACCCATCTGAATACGGCAGGTGTACTCTTTGGATCCATTGAGCAGGTATTCCATGACGCGCGTTGCCTGTCCTACGCAGACGGGAATGACGCCCGTGGCTATGGGGTCCAGTGTTCCGCCGTGACCGACGCCCTTCTTCATCCCGCAGGCGCGCTTTATCCTGCGGACGACCTCCATCGAGGTCATTCCGTGAGGCTTGTCAATGTTGAGGATGCCCGGACGGGGCCGGCCGGTCATTGGGGTTGCGGCGCGTCCGATTGAGACGGCATCTGGTCGGCTAGGCTGTCCAGCAGACGCAGCATCTCGTTGCCCTCATCGAGCGTTTCGTCGAGGATGAACTTGAGCGCCGGAACATTACGGGTCTCGAGCCTGCCTCTTAGCTGACGTCTGATGAACCCTGAGGCGTCGCCCAGTCCATCTATGGCGTCCTCTTTTTCACGCAGCGTTCCGTAAACACTCACGAAGACCTTTGCGTGTTGGACATCAGTCGAGGTGTCCACCCGTGTGACACTGACCACACCGGCAACCCTGGGGTCTTTGACCTCATTCCGAATGAGGTCGCTGAGGTCTCTCCGGATTAGCGAGTTGAGACGTTCGATTCTCCTGGACATGAGCGAGAGCTTCCCCTCAACGCACCTGCTCGGAACGATACGCCTCTATCACGTCTTCCTCCTGCCAGTCGCCGAACCGATCGATTGTGACACCGCCCTCAAATCCGGTGGTTATCTCTCTGACATCGTCTTGGAAGTGACGCAGACTCGCAACCGGTCCCTCGACTACGACATCACCGCTGCGAATGACACGCAGCTTGGCTCCCCGGGCTATTCGGCCGTCATTGACGTATATGCCGCCAACCTTTATTGATCTTCCGAGTGTGAAGACGGCCCTGACGGTCGCTCGTCCCTCAAGGACGTCCCTGAACACCGGCTCGAGCATCCCGCTAAGCGCGAGCGCCACGTCTTCAGTCATGTGGTAGATGACATCGTAGTTGCGTACCTCCACACCCTCCTGGTTCGCAAGCGCCTGAGCGCCCTGCTCTGGCGGGCTGTTGAATCCGATGATGATTGCCTGAGAAGCCACTGCCAAGAGTATGTCGCTCTCGGTGATACCGCCGCTGGCTATGTGAACGATGTTGACACGAGTGCTGTCTGTATTCAGTCGCTCCAGCGCACCCCTGACCGGCTCGACAGTGCCTTGTACGTCCGTCTTCACTATCAGATTGAGCGCTTTCACCTCCCCGAGCTGGATGCGCGTGTGAACGTCATCCAGGGTCGGACCCGTTTGGCGCTCTCTCCTGATTTCGCGTTCATACTCAGTCACGAGCTGGCGCGCCTCGCGTTCGTCCTCGGCAACTTCAAACAACTCGCCAGCTTCAGGGAGACTGCTCATTCCAAGGATCTCGACCGGTGTGGATGGTCCCGCAGTCTCGATTCGATCGCCATTGTGATCGAACATCGCCCTGACCTTGCCTCTTATCCCGCCGATCACGATATTGTCCCCGACCTCGAGGGTGCCAGTCTGAATGAGCAGAGTGGCAACGCTGCCCCGACTCTTGTCGCGGCGGGCGTCAACTACCACTCCCAGAGCGTATCTTTCGGGATTGGCCTGAAGTTCACTGACCTCAGAGAGAACGATGAGGTTATCTACCAGATCATCAACGCCGTCACCGGTCAGGGCCGAGATGGGGACCGAGATCACGTCTCCTCCCCACTCCTCGATCAGCAGATTCTGCTCAGCCAGCTGCCTCTTCACACGTTCGGGATCTGCGTTTGGCAGGTCAACCTTGTTGATAGCCACGACAATCGGCACTTCCGCGGCTCTGGCATGGCTTATCGCCTCGATAGTCTGAGGCATGATACCGTCGTCAGCGGCGACAATCAGCACAGCTATGTCCGTCACCTGCGCGCCCCTGGCCCGCATTGCGGTAAACGCCTCATGGCCAGGCGTATCGATGAATGTCACCGGCGTCCCGTTGCGGTCGATCTGGTAGGCGCCGATGTGTTGAGTTATCCCTCCTGCCTCATCTTCGACAACGTTCGCGTTTCTTATCGTGTCCAAGAGGGTCGTCTTGCCATGATCGACATGTCCAAGGATTGTTATTACCGGCGGGCGCGGGCGCAGCGCGTCCTGATCATCCTCTTCGTCTGGTGAAAAGACCAGTGAGGTCGAACCGGCGTCCTCCGCCGACTCGGCATCGAGAGGCAGGACTCCAAACCCAAAACCCGGAGCTACTAGGGAGGCCACATCGTGTTCGATCACGTCGTTGATCGTGAACATGTACCCGTTGCGCATCAGCTCCTTGATAACCTCAACCGGACCGACCTCCATCACCGAAGCCAGGTCGGCCACTGTGACTGCGGCAGGTATGTCCAGGGGCTCGAGTCCTTGAAGCCGTATGGCAGTGGCGATCTCCTCGAGGCTATGCTCGCGCACTGCGGCTCCTGCCTGACTAAACTGTGCCTGGTCGGTTGTCATGATGCCCCATCCACCTCCTGTCTAGACGCCTTCACTTTTCGGATCCTGTCTCGGCAGTGATCACCACCGCTTTCAACAGACTCCCCCACTCTTCTTCGCTGATACCGGTCTTGAGCGAGTGCTCGAGTTTGCCGCGCCGGAGTGTTTCCGGCACACTCCGGCATTCAGCGCATAGATAGGCGCCGCGCCCGTTGAGCTTGCCGACAGTATCGACTTCAAGGCGTCCTTCCGGCGAAGATACGATCCGCAGCAGATCGCGCTTTGCGGCCTTGATACCGCACCACACGCACGTCCTGACCGGAATACGTTTGCGCTTCACCATGGGCGAAACCCCATCTAATTCGCTCCAGGGCAGCGGCAAAGTGCCAAAGGTCTAGCGCCGCCTTCTGACCGGCCTGCCCCTTCTTCTGCGTCCCCGCGACGCAGGAGTCGAGTCGTTGCTTTCGACAGCGTTCCCTGCCCTCCTGGAACGTCTGACGGTAACACCTCCCCTGAGCCCGGCGATGTCCTCCGCGAACCTGATCTGGCTGGGTTCCGACTGACCCGGTCCCGTCGGAATAGCCCAGACGTGTTCAGGAAGGTCGCGAAGTGAAGTTGCCTCGACCTCTGGCGCAGCCTCGGCCTCCCGTTCCTTCTCCTCTGCCTCAAGCGCCGCAAGCAGCTCTGCCTCCTCACGCTCGAGCTGGGCCATGATCTCGGCCTCTTCACGCTCCCTCTCAGCCCGTGCCGCAGCCTCGGCCTCTTCATCCACTTCGTCCGCGATCTGCTCGGGTTCAGGTTGCGGCTCGACAACAGCAGGCTCGGGTTCCACCGCCTCGGGGGCCGTCACTGCTTCGGCGGCTAGTATGTCTTCAGCCTCGGCGACCACCAGATCCGGCTCAGAGATTGACTCCTCGGCAGGAGCCTCGGCAGCGGCTGCTAGCGCCTCGGCGGCCTGCCTTGCGGCCTCGGCAGCTGCCTCTTCGGCGGCAATTCTCGCACGCTCCAGCGCCAGCGCCTCGGCTTCAGTCGAGCTCTTGATATCCACGCTCCAGCCGGTGAGCTTCGCCGCGAGCCTGGCATTCTGGCCCTCCTTGCCTATCGCAAGTGACAGTTGCCTGTCTGGCACTACCGCAATCGCCGACTGCGCTTCTTCGTCGAGCTCGACCCTGAGTACCTGCGCGGGGTTGAGTCCATTGGCTATGAACCGTGAAATGTCCCTATGCCATTCGAGAACATCGATCTTCTCGCCCTGCAGCTCATTGACAATGTTCTGGATTCTGACGCCTCTCAGTCCGACGCATGATCCCACCGGATCCACCCCGTCCTGCCTAGCCCGGACCGCGACTTTGCTGCGAGAACCCGCCTCACGAGCGACCGCTACCATCTCCACGGCGCCGTTGTATATCTCCGGGACCTCCATTTCAAACAGACGACGGAGGAAGTCCCTGTCGGCACGGGATACGACAAGCTCAGTGCCTCTCGGCGTACGCTCTACGGACCTGAGCAGCACCTTGAACTTCTGTCCTTGCCTGTAGCGTTCATTGGGCATCTGCTCTGACTGCGGTAGAATCGCCTCGCCTCTGATCATATCTACGACGACATGCCTGGGCTCGATCCTCTGCACGGTGACTGAGAAAACCTCACCGACTCTGTCAGTGAACTCCTGGAACACCAGGTCGCGCTCGGCCTCTCTCAGACGCTGCACCACTACCTGCTTTGCAGTCTGGGCAGCTATTCGCCCCGCGCTGTGTGGAATCCTCTGCGTGGAGATTGCCTCGCCCACTTGAGCATCCGGCTTTATCTGGCGCGCCTCGTCAAGGATTATCTCAGTCACCGGGTCGGCGACTTCAGCCACGACAGTCTTCAGTATGTTGACAGTCACGTCACCGGAACCGGGATCCAGCTTCACCGAGATGTTCTGCCCAGCGGCAATGGCGTCCTTGCGGTACGCCGATGCCAACGCTGCTTCGATGGCAGAGAGCACTATCTCGCGCGGCAGATTCCGCTCGGCGGCCAACTGGGTTAAGGCGATAAGAAAATCGCTCTTCATTGCTCAGCCACCTCCACTTTCTGACGAGATTGACATGCCCGTTTTAACAAAGAAAGTGGGCACGGCCCACTTCCACAGGTCAACAAATTAAACGATGGTTTGCACTGCACAGTATAACAGCAAAGGACTTGGTGGACAAGCAGAACGAGAAAATCTCATAAGTTCCAGATGCGTCATCATTGGGATGATCCGGGGAGGCTCTCACTCCTAATTCCTCTCCACTCACTCCTAGAAAATTGTATAAATGCACTTTTCTCAGTCCGCTAGCAACTTGGAGCGCGGATTCTACACTGTGGTACGATTGAGCTCACTACTAACCATGAATGGCATGTCCCCACACTACGGCGTCCGGCAATGCAGGAGGCCATAAGTGCACATCCGGTTCCCCATCCCACAGGCGGCCCTGTTTACGCTGAGTATTCAGCTAGTCATGGTATTGGTCTTGGCGGTGACAGGATGCGCGACTGAGGGATCGAGGATAGTCTTCACGTCGGATCGCGACGGTAATCTGGAGATCTACTCGATCTCATCATCGGGCGAGGACGAGACAAACCTCACTCAGTCGAATCAGGACGAGTACTCCCCCATCGTCTCTCAGAACCGCAGACTCGTCGCATTCCTCACCGGAGGAAGTGACAAGTCGGCGCTGGAGGTGATGCGCCTGGACGGGTCGGAGCGTACACAGGTGGCCGACGGCGAAATGATGATCTCGGATCACCGATGGAGTCCCGGCAACGATCGCATAGCGTTCCTTGGAGTCAACGAAGACCGAAGCAGCGTCATGGTGGGAGCCACCGATGGCTCCGGCAGTGGACTGCTAACGGCAATCGAAGGCGATGAGGTCGGCGACTGGTCACGCAATGGCGAGTATGTAGCCTTCGCCTTGAGAGATTGGAATAGCCAGGGGATATACGTCCGCAACCCCGACGGGGTTAACGAGTTGAGGCTGTCCGATCAACCCGACTACAGCCCGCGATGGTCGCCCTCCTCCAGGCAGATCGCCTTTCTTTCGACCCGCGACGGCAACCCTGAGCTTTACGTAATGGATGCCGACGGCGCCAACGTCCTGCGCCTTACTGAGACCCAAGAGGCCGAATACGAAATTGCCTGGTCACCAAGAGGACGCAGAATTCTGTTCGTCTCAGAGCAGGACGGCAACCCTGAGATATACTCGATTGCGAGCGACGGATCAGAGATGACCCGACTCACGTACAATACGGTCGCTGACAACCAACCGACATGGTCACCGTCGGGACAAAGGATAGTATTCGTCAGTTACCTCGACGGCGACGCGGACATATACGTGATGGACGCGGACGGCTCGAACCAGAATCGGCTCACCCAAAACGACGCGGACGACACAGACCCGTCCTGGTAGCCACGTCCTGACTTGCAAGACCATGCGGACCAAGTCTCGCCCTTCATCCCATTACAGTGACTATCTCGGAGGATAAAAATGTCCGAACCCAGTGTCCTTAGTGAGCGCGTCGGAGATGTCGGAGTCTTGACACTCAATCGTCCAGGCAAGATGAACGCAATCGGACGTGACATGATCGACAGCCTGGAGGGCGCGATCAGGGAAGCGCGGGACGACGGTGTACGGGCGCTTCTGCTCACTGGTGCCGGACGCGGTTTCTGCGCCGGCGCCGACCTGACCGCTGAGCCAGGACAGGGTCACACCCCTGGTACGGAGTCGTTGGCCAAGAAGGGCATGCCCCTCGGCTTCCCCTCCCTGCTCTTGCAGCAGTTCCCCAGACCCACGATCGCCGCTGTGAACGGAGCGGCCGTGGGCGCGGGATTCGGACTCGCGCTCGCCTGTGACATTCGCATCGCCTCGGAAAGCGCCCGGTTCTCTGCAATCTTTGCCAAGCGCGCGCTGTCCCCTGACTACGGCTGCACACAGCTGCTTCCAATGGCCGTCGGCATGTCGAAGGCGCTGGAGCTGATGTACACCGGTGACATCATCGGCGCGGCAGAGGCGAAGCACATCGGCCTCGTCAGCTCCGTCGTTCCAGAAGACGAGCTTCTCGAACGAGCGATGGATTTGGCGCACAAGCTCGCCTCTGGACCTTCCGTTGCGCACGAGTTGACCAAACACCTCGTCTATTCAGGCTACCTCAGAGATTTGCAGGACCAGCTCTGGCTTGAGGGACAGGCCAGTCAGGCCACCGGCTCGACCGAAGATCGCGCCGAAGGAGTGCGCGCGTTTCTGGAGCGTCGAGAGCCGGTGTTCAGAGGACGTTAGAGCTCGTGCCGCCCTCTATGCTCCAAGAAGGCGAGCGACAGTGCCACCCAGGATCAGGTCGCGCTCGTCCTTAGTGAGACCATCGGCGTAGGCTCGTATTAGATCGATGTTCTGCCGGTAGGTCCAGAAGCGCATGACTATCGGCATGTCGGTTCCCCACATGATCCGGTCCGCCCCGATCCTGCTGACGCACTTCTCGATAGCCGACTTCACCTGGGGCATGGGATAGTCCCACACAGCGCCGAGCGCGATCGGAAACAGGAACTGAAGATGCAGGTTAGCGTGATCGAACGGCGCAAACACCTCGTCGGGGAGTTCGACCGAGTCTCCCGTCATGTACATCCGCCACTCCAGGCCATGTGTCATGACAACCGGCACGTCCGGGTATCTGGCCGTCCATCGCGTGAGAGTATCAAGCTCAGCAGAATAGCTCTGGTCTGCAGGAGACCGGCGCGGTTTAAGCGAGAAGAATACCGGGATCCCCATATCTGCGACGCCGTCCCAGAACTGGTGAAACTCCGGCGCGTCCCAGGGACCATCGTAGTTGTACAGATCGAGCTGGGGAGGCAGGAATTGCAGACCCACGAGCCCGCCTTCTTCCACCGCGCTCCTGACGTTGGCGACCGAGCCGTCCGGATCCGTGTGGGTCTTCCACTCTGGAGTATGAGCCAGACCAAGCAGTCTGTCAGGAAATTGCGCCACGCAGTCCGAGATGAATTCGTTGCCGATTCCAAGGTAAGGAGTCCTGTGGAGCAGCGCCTTGGACACATCCGCGTAGTCCATCTCCGCCACTAGACGGTCGGGAGGATAGCTCATGTCGGTAATCGACGGCGGGAAGTACTGCTTGAAGTAGCGCTCCCGATCAACGGTCCACTCAAAGCGCCCGTTTGAAGCAGCGTGGAAGTCGGATGGCTTCAGTGCGTCCAGGGATGGCCAGTTGTCGGCGTCGATCAGCGCGGATGCGTCACCCGGAGCCAGGTCGCGCGCACGCCAGACCGGCTGGTGGTGAGTCGCCATAGCCTGTTGGAGATGCCGTCGGAAGTCCTCCGGGTCTGAGAATCCGCCATCATCCGCGGTTGACGGGAAGCAGTACGCGTGTCCATCAAAGATCATATCGAACCTCCGTCAGAATCCGGCAGTCTTGTCGCATACGTAGATGAAAGGCTCGTTGGCTAGGAATCTGCGCAGGTTCTCCCTGAATATCTCACGTCTGCCCTCCCACATCTCGACAGTCAGCGCCGAGGCGTGCGGTGAGATGATGACGTTGTCGAGATCCCACCAGGGACTGTCCTCGGGCAGGGGTTCGGTCTCGAAAGCGTCTATACCAGCGCCAGCGATGCGCCTGTTGCTCAACGCGTCGAACAGCGCCTCTTCGTCAACGATTCCTCCCCGCGAGATAATAATCAGATGTGCCGTCGGTTTCATCAGCGCCAGCCTATCGGCTCCTATCATCCCCTTCGAGTCCACAGTGTACGGCGCGGTTACGACGAACCAGTCAGACATGCGTAGCAGGTCGTCCAGCTTGTCAAGGCCCCAGACCTCACTTACTCCTGGCGGGGCTGGGAAGGGTTCTTTGTCAACCGCGTAAACATCCATCCCGAACCCTGTCGCCCTGCGCGCGACCGCTGAGCCGATGTCCCCGAGCGCGAGAATGCCCATCGTGCTGCCCTCCATTTCGATGAAGGAGCGGTCGTATTTTCCTCCGTCCCAAACGTGTGCTCTCTGGTCGAGCACCATCTCATTTGTCCTGTGCGCAAACGCCAGACACATGGACAAGACATGGTCCGCCATAGGAGCGGCGTGTGGTCCTCGCGCGTTGGTGAGGACGACGTCGCTGTCAACGATCTCTGGGATCTCTGTCAGCTTGTCGATACCTGTGCCTGGGCAGTGCATCCAGCGAAGGTGATCGGCAGCCAGGAACACCGCGCGACTCGGCGTTCCCATTAAAGCGTCCGCGTCTTTGATCTCACGAGCCTGGTCTTCTTCAGACGTTACGAACACGAACTCCACGTCCGGAAAATCTCTCGTGAGGCTGTCCTCGAATCCATCGCCGAACAGACTGGTTACGACTACTTTCATGTGTGTCTCCTGGGATCATGTACCGATTGGAAAGCTAGGGCGTACCTAATGTCGAAGCTATCATATCATTCACCCTCTGAGTGAATAATAGTCACGGGGTTGGACATCTAGGTGCCGATTCACGTCGGTCCGTCATTCTGAGAAAAATCTGGCGATTTCATCTCGCGAAAATTTGGGGAAGTCGGCCGGTTTTCCCGTTGTGTATAGCTTCACACCAGAGTGTTCGTCAGTTGCATTGCCTATGACTGATGCTCGGATTCCCTCAGCGCTCAGCGCATCGAGAATCGCCATAGAGTCTTTCGCCGCGACAGATGCCAGAAGCGCGCCGGACGCAATCAGCCCTAGCGGATCGATGTCGAGAGCGTCACAGATTACACCGCACTCAGGCAGCAGCGGAATCGACTCATACACTACGTCAAGTCCTACTCCTGAAGCGGCTGCTAGCTCGTA
>JAAXHZ010000197.1 GCA_012270625.1 Dehalococcoidia bacterium
GAACGAAGGTCGCGCCAGGACCACTTAAGCCAGATCAAGGGCGATCCTTATCTCTGATAGACAATGCGCAAGCTATCGGTTTTATCGCACTACACGCCATTTCGTCCCCCGTCCGACTCTGTGCATCGCTCGACAAGGTTCCGTTTGATTGTAACTGATGAGGCCAATATCTAAGGGGCTTATATCGAAGTTGTCGAGAAGGCAGCAGGGAATCAAATCTCCGACATTGTCGCCGCAATCAGCTCACCTTGGCTGCTAATGGCATTCCTACTTCGACTTCAACCACGCCGAACGTGGTCTCCAAGTCTGGGGCGGACTCTTCGATCTCGGATAGGTTTGCGATGTGGCAGGCCATCGCCTCGCTGATCGACAATCGTGGTGTCGGTAGCGGCTCGCCATCTTCCATCAGGCCCTCTATATGAAAGACGATAGCCTCCTGAATCATCTCCTGGACTTCTTCCCAAGTATCGCCTGTACTAATACATCCCGGCAGATCCGGCGCGTAGGCTCCGTAGTTGTTGGGCATTCGCTCAAATACCACAGAGTACTTCAGTTTCATTGCCTCTCCCCCTTGAGTCCCGCTTGCCTCAAGATACTGTTCCACATTGACGGCGACAAGTCCTTGCTGGGATGTCCCGGTATAGTTACCTTTCCTGGTTTATCAGAGTGTCGATACTGTCGATGACTTCCCCGTGTCCGTACATGCAGCCACCCGTCCCTTTCTACAAGTCGTATCGCATCTCTAACCTTTGGCATACACAGATCCCGTCAGAAATCTATTCCGGGGACTGGGAACCTCGGCGTCATGTCGAGTACGTCGTCGCGAACCTGGGACTGAACGGCATTGCTGTCTATGTCACCAAGCACCTTGAGGATCAGCTCGCCCACTCGGCGGGCGTCGCTCTCCTGGAAGCCTCTGCTCGTGATGGCCGCTGTGCCGAGTCGGACTCCGCTCGCGACGCGCGGCGGCTTAGGATCGTATGGTATTGCGTTGCGGTTGACGACTATGTTGGCTCGGCCCAACGCCTCCTCTGCCTGACGTCCGGTGACTTCAAGGGGTCGTAGATCCACTAGGACCATGTGGTTGTCTGTCCCTCCAGACACCAGCCTCAGCCCGCCTTCGGACAGCGATTCGCCTAGGGCCACGGCATTGGTCCGAACCTGCCGCTGGTAGGCGGCGAACTCTTCGGTCATCGCCTCTCCGAATGTGACCGCCTTGGCCGCTATGACGTGCTCCAACGGTCCGCCCTGCGCGTTGGGGAAGACGGCGCGGTCCACGCTGCGAGCGAGAGTCTGGTCGCATAGGATCATGCCTCCGCGAGCGCCTCTCAGCGTCTTGTGGGTCGTGGACGTGACGATCTGGGCATGGCCGACAGGTGACACATGCTCGCCGGCTGCGACCAAGCCCGCGATGTGAGCGATGTCGGCCATGAGTATCGCGTCCACTTCGTCAGCAATCTCACGGAACCTGTCGAACTCGATCGTGCGAGTGTACGCAGTCGCCCCGCTGACGATGATCTTTGGGCGATGCTCCCTAGCCAGACGCCGCACTTCGTCGTAATCGATCAGCTCCAGCTCACGATCCACGGTGTAAGGCACGAACTCGTAGAGCTTGTTGGAGAAGTTCACAGGGCTGCCGTGGGTGAGATGTCCGCCGTGGTCAAGGCTGAGTCCCATGACC
>JAAXHZ010000198.1 GCA_012270625.1 Dehalococcoidia bacterium
GAGGGAGAGGGGGAATGTTGATTGAGGTTCTAGCTTGGCTGTACATGTTTACCTACGCTTGTCAGCCCTGAGGGAGAGGGAGGCTGGAGACTCACATGAAGTCGCTCATCAGCTCGATGTTGTCGGCATCGGACTTCAGATCGCCTGATTCTACCTGCTTGATGAGCGCGGTTATCCGGTCACAAGCGGGAGTGGGTACGGTGACCTCGCGTCCGCGGTCGGCGACGTAGCCGTCCAGGTACTCGATCTCAGTCCTTCGCCCTTTCATCACGTCCTGCAGCATGGACGGCCTGCCGGCGCCCAGCTCGCGCGCGGTCTCGGCGAGCTGCGACTTGAGGTCCTCCAGCACGGTCGCGTCCTCAGCAGCTTCGACGTACTGCTGGGCCGGGACGTTGTTGATTGGCTCTACGTCCACGCCGAGCGCCGTGCCCACGCGCACCACTTCAGCGCCAATCTTCACAGTCACGTCAACGACGCCTGGGGTTTCGCGCGACGCGCCGGAGGAGAGACCGGTCAACGCGCAGATTGGGTTGGCCATCGAGTTGACAGCCAGCTTCGACCATCTCTGGCCCCACAGGTTGGAGGTCACTTTCGTGGGGCCGACGACGCTGAGCATGTCGGCGATCGTGTGCGCCCTGCTGGACTGGATGCCGCTGGGTTCTCCTATGGTGAACGCCTGCCTGTCAGCCACGCTCGTCCTGATGGGATTGGCAGGCTCGTACATGCCCGCGCCGAGGGTAATCACACAGCCGAGCACCCTGCTCCAGCCCGCTATCGGGCCTATGCGCTCGTCGTTGATGCCGTTCTGCGCCGACACTATAACGCCATCGCCCGTCATGTGAGGAAGAATGAAGTGGGTCGCCCACCTGGTGTCGTAGGACTTCATCGCGAGAAACACGAGGTCGAACGGCTCGACGATGTTACAGACCTCTCCGAGATGGACGGCGTCGGCCTCCACAGTGAAGTCGCCCTCTTGGGTCGATACGGTGAGTCCATTGTCGCGAATCGCATCGACGTTCGCGGCCCACTGGTCTATCAGTGTGACGTCGTGACCGGCCCTGGTGAGATAGCCGCCAATGATTCCGCCAATGGCCCCGACTCCAAGGACTGCAACTCTTTCAAACATGTGCGCTCCCCTCCAAGACTGTGATTCAGAGTAGGTGGGATTGTATCAGGTTGGGGTGAGGGATGAGAAAATTGCATCAGCGCGATTTTATCCGTGCATGTTGACAACTGCCAGGTGATTACACAGACTGCTATTGATGGAGTCAGCCAATGCCTATGTACGACCCACCTCATCCAGGCGAGATCATCAGATACGAGTGCATTGAGCCTCTCGGCCTGTCCATAACGAGGGCAGCTGAAGGTCTCGGCGTCACCCGTCAGACCCTGTCGGACCTAGTCAACGAAAGATCAGGAATATCCGTCGAGATGGCTGTCAGACTATCTAAGGCATTCGGTTCGACTCCAGAGACCTGGCTGGGTATGCAGATGGCCTACGATCTCTGGCAGGCACGAGACCGGACGAGCAACATAGAAGTCGAGCGGTTCGCATCGTCTAGCTCACTTTGATTT
>JAAXHZ010000199.1 GCA_012270625.1 Dehalococcoidia bacterium
GGAGTTGCAAAATGAACTCGTTCCGCCGGACAGGTTCAAGCATATAGATGTTGACCCGGAGGTACTGGGTGGATCTCCAACAGTGAAGGGGACACGCATTTCCACTCGTGCCGTCATGTCTGTCATGGAATCTGAAATTGATCCCAAAGAAGTGTACCCGGCGCTGACCGATGAACAGATACTCGAGGTGAAGGACTATGAGCAGTCGTTCCTTCAGGTCGCTTGATGCTGGTCGCCGATGCGGATGTGTCTTGTCAGCAGGCGTGGCAGCCGGCATCGAGCATGGAGCCAGGTTCCGCCCAGCTTTCGATAGACACCCGAGCACAGGGCATACTTACTAATCCGCGCGTAACTGTCCCTAGGCTGAGGTGTGAAGAGGGTAGGCAGTTACAAACTTTGTTTAGCCTTTTTCCTTGTGAGTGGGTATAATGCGCCTGTAGCAGCGGTTGGCGGTCAATCGTCGGACGTGGAATACTCATCGCTTGGCCCAAACACCAGGAGAGGTGACATGGCATCCACCGATTTTTCATTTGCCACCTTTTCCCAGAACCCTTTCTACGAGGCGCTCAACGCGAGACTGGTGGCCATGGCCGAGCCCAGCTCGGGTCAGCGGATTGTGGACCTCGCCTGCGGCACCGGCGGTGTGACCAAGCTCATTCTCGAGCAGCTTCGCGGCGCGCGCGACTCCGTCATCGTGGCGGTGGACCACTCAGCTCTAGCGCTCAAGCAGGCAATGGAGGATCTGAAGTCTCACAGGGACAACGCCGTCCAGTTCGTTCAGAGCCAGGTCGAGCAGGTGTCCGACTCGCTCAAGGAGCGTGCAGACACGATCATCTTCTGCAACGCCATCCACTACATCCCCGACAAGGACGGACTCATCGATGAGATCGCGCGCGCGCTCAACCCGGGCGGGAAGTTCGCATTCAACACCTCTTTCTACGAAGGCGGACAGGTGCCGGAGTCGCTCCAGTTCTATCGCAAGTGGATGTTCAAGTCGGCGCGAGTGCTGCGTAGAGAGTACGGACTTTCGCCACAGCGGGCCGACAAGGTCGAATCGCGCAAGCACCTGACCGCTGATGAGTATCGGGACCTGCTGGAACGCCACAACTTCATCGTGGTGCGCCAAGTGGAGGACACTGTCCAGGTGCCGATCGAGGGCTGGCTGGACATCAGCACCTTCGAGGATTTCATAGTGGGCACCATGCCCGGCGTCCCGTTGAAAGAGGCGAGCGCGTCGCTTCGCACCGGCGTGTACCAGACCTTCGAGGAGATGGAGATCACGCACGTCCCCCGCAACTGGCTGGACATCGTGGCCATACGCAAGTAGGCAGGGTACACCCTGCACCCGTAAAATTGGCCCTCTACCTGACAGAACAAGACGTGGACCGCCTCCTTGATATGGAGGCGGCTCTCTTTGTGGTCGAATCGGCGCTCCGGCGTCAGTCGGACGGTACCGCTCTCAACCAGCCCAGACAGCGCCTTATGGCTGGCCCAGACACTCATGTCAACACCATGATAGCCTCAGACAGCGAGCTGGGAGTCTTCGGGTTCAAGACGTACACCTTCGCGGGTGGCGTGTACAGGTTCTTCGTATTTCTATCCGACAGTCGTACGGGAGACCTGCTCGCGATTGTCGAGGCAAACCGGCTCGGACAGCTTCGCACCGGAGCGGCCACAGGTGTCGCGACCAGGTACATGGCGCGACCTGATGCTGCGACCGTCGGCGTGATCGGCAGCGGCTTCCAGGCCAGGACCCAGCTCGAGGCAGTCAGCAGAGTGCGCGACCTGCGCGCGGCGAAGGTCTATAGTCCAAACCGCGGTCGACGGAGCGCGTATGCGTCAGAGATGTCCGAGCGTCTCGGCTTCGAGGTGTCTGCGGTTGACTCAGCCCGCGCTTCGGTGGAAGGCGCCGATGTCGTCATCACGATTACGAGCTCGCGGACTCCCGTGCTTCTTGGGGAGTGGCTGGAGCCGGGAGTGCACGTGAACGCCGCCGGAGGGGCAGACCCCTACGTGACCGAGCTCGACGATGCCGCGGTCCAGAGAGCAGACCTGATAGTCGTAGATGACAGGGCGCAGGCTAAGATCGAGTCCGGGGAGCTGATGATGACCGCGGGTCGTGGCCTCGTGCTCTGGGAGCAGATGCGCGAGCTGTGGGAGGTGGTCAGCGGTCAGGCTCCGGGTCGTCATCGGCCCGAAGACGTGACTCTGTTCAAGTCGCTGGGAATGGCGCTATGGGACATCGCCTCGGCCAAAGCGGTCTATGACCGCGCGGTAGCCGAGGGTGTGGGGCGGGAGGTGTAGGCGACAGGCTCACCCCCACAGGTGTCCTGGCAAGGGCGCTGAAGCATCATACCCATAGGTATCTTCGATGCGGTTGACTCTCCTCCAAGTGGCGACCTAGCATACTCGACATCACAGAAATGGAGGCGGCGGAGACATGACCGACACATCCGTGAAGGCCCCCATAGAAGGCGCCGAGGATCTCGTAGAGAAGTTTCAGCGTTTGTCGAATGAGTGGAAGCACGACACCGGGCATATGTCCATACTGTCCCGCATCGTGACGCATTCTTCTTACCAAGGCATAATAGATATGGGGGAGCAGGCGATACCCTTAATCTTGAAAGACCTTGAGATAGAGCCAAACCACTGGTTTTCGGCCCTCTCTGCCATAGCGGGTGACGGCCCAGAGATTCCCGCAGAAGATAAAGGGGACATGAGGGCAATATCTCAAGCTTGGCTAGAATGGGGGAAGAGCAAGAATTACATCTGATAACCGATGAGATCTGCGTACTGGTGGCTCCCAAATCTAGTCGATTTCAGTGTTACCAGTGAATCTACTTTGCAGTATAACTGCTTGGCCTGGGCGTTAGGTGATGATTCGCGATGGATTGATCCGACCGGTGAAAATGCCTACTGGCCAGAGGGCGTGTCCGACGACGATACGGTGGATTCAGTCATCGATCTGTTTCGGTTGGTCGGCTACGAGCTGTGCGAGGATGGCAGCCTGGAGGCAGGATACGAAAAAATCGCTGTTTATGCCGTCAACGGCAGTCCCACACACGCAGCGCGTCAACTAGAAGATGGAAGGTGGACGAGTAAGCTGGGCAAATACGAGGACATCGTTCATGCTACTCCTGAAGAGTTGCAGTGGGACGACGACAAGGGGTACGGACAGGTGGCTGCATTTATGGTTCGCCCAGTAGATGGCTCCTGAAGGACTGCTTGCCCCACTTGTTAGGAAGGACAGTGGATGATCCCTGGCGCTGTCAGGGCATACGTGTACTATCACCCCCACAGGGTGGGCTTGAACACCATCAGATAGACCAGCGCGATCACCACTACTACCTTCAGCGCCAGGAGAATCCGTCCCCGAGCGTGGGCTCTATCGTAGTCGGCGGGGTCGGCTGAGCCGTCTGC
>JAAXHZ010000200.1 GCA_012270625.1 Dehalococcoidia bacterium
TCGTTTGATATCGAGACTGCATCCGGAGTCTTGAATGTACGCCCGATCTGGTCAGAAGGCCAGATGACACGCGCATCCGTCAGTATGGGCGCTCCTAGATTGAGCGCTTCGGAGATCCCGGTGGACGTCTCTGATGGTGACTTCGGCGTCCTCGACTACGCACTGACCGTAGCCGGCCACGAACTAAGTCTCAACTGCGTCTCAATGGGCAATCCTCACGCCGTAGCTTTCATGGACGACCCTATAGAGGGCTTTCCTCTGACTGAGGTTGGCCCAAAGGTCGAGCGCAGCCAGATATTTCCAGAAGGCGTGAACTTCGAGATCGTCAACGTAGTGGACCGCGGTCGAATCAGGGTGCGAGTCTGGGAGCGAGGATCGGGCATTACGCTGGCGTGTGGGACGGGGGCCTGCGCGGCAGCTGTGGCATCTCGGCTTCACGGTTTGGTCGATGATGAAGTTGCTGTCGAGCTTCCTGGTGGCGAGCTGACCGTAATCTGGCCGGGCGAGGGAGACGTGATTTTGGAAGGTCCCGTCGCCCATGTCTTTGAAGGGAAGTGGCCCGAGTAGCCCAAGTATCGGATATGTAGTCCTTCTTACCGTTGCAGTTAGGTCAATGGGTTCTTGGGTCACTCTTTTGCCAATCTGATCGAGACGACGCGGACCCGACTTGCTTTGCGTTGGTCAACATCCACAAAACAAGCCCGTAATCACCTTGCTTTGGAATTTCGGCAGCCTATATCGTAGAAGGTTAGCATTCTACGCTCATGTTAACGTTTTAGTTAGGCTATCTGGCCTAGCTGGACCGTGCGGTCTTCAAAGTGCAAAGTCGAAAACGACCCCGCCGCTGTCGGATCATTTCTGTTAGGCATCTTTTCCTTCGACATCACGGAGGTTCTGCCTTCCAAGACCACATAGTTATCAGAGAATCCTTTACCGACAGTGGCAGTTGGCTTAACATGTATCGACCAGCTAAGGTAACGCAGGAGCCGATATGAGATTTGCGAGCCGTGTAGAGAAGATACCTCCGTATCTGTTTGTTGAGATCAGCCGTAAGATCGCGCAGAAACGCCAGGAGGGAATAGAAGTCATATCGTTCGGGATCGGAGACCCTGACCTTGAGACCCCGGCGCCTGTTGTGGATGTGCTGCGTAATACTGCCGGCGATCTTCCCAATCATCGGTATCCCGAGTCGGACGGCCTTCCTGAGTTCAGGAAGGCGACCGCGAATTGGTACCAGCGTCGCTTTGGCATCTCCCTCGATCCCGACTCTGAGGTGATCTCATTGATAGGGGCGAAGGAAGGTATCGGACACGCGGCACTGTGCTTCATTGAGCCTGGCGACATCGCTCTTGTGCCGGATCCTGGATATCCAGTCTATTCAGTTGGGACATGGTTCGCGGGCGGAGACTGTCACTGGCTTCCGCTGAAAGAGGAGAACGGATGGCTCCCTGATCTGGATGCAATACCGGATGACGTCGCCAAGCGTGCTAAAGTGATGTGGCTGAACTATCCGAACAACCCAACCGGAGGTGTAGCCGATCTTAGCTACTTCAACAGAGTCGTCGAATTCGCGAAGTCGTATGACATAGCAGTGCTTCATGACGCTTGCTACACCGACGTGACCTTCGATGGATACAGACATCCTTCATTTCTGCAGGCAGAAGGCGCAATGGATGTTGGGATGGAATTCCACTCTCTGTCCAAGACGTACAACATGACCGGTTGGCGTTTGGGCATGGCTGTGGGCAACGCTGACATGATCAACGCGCTGCTGATCGTCAAGTCCAACCTGGACTCAGGTGTGCCCCAGGCGATCCAATACATGGGAATCGAGGCGCTCAACACCACCGACGACTGGATAGACGAACGCAATGCCGTGTACCAGCGCCGCCGGGATAGGGTGCTTGAGGCGCTATCGGAGATAGGGCTGGAGTTCGATCCGCCCAAGGCGAGCCTGTATGTCTGGGCGCGTGTTCCCGACGGGTATTCCAGCGGCGAATTCGCTGAGCAGCTGCTCGACCAGTGCGATATCGTTGTCACTCCAGGTGCCGGGTATGGCGCCTTCGGAGAGGGATACATCAGGTTCTCACTCACCATATCCGACGATCAGCTGGAGGAAGGACTCAACAGGCTCGCCACCTGGCGGGGCGCCAACAGGTAGCAGGAAGAACTTTCAGGAGGAAGAGAATCGCTAAGAAGCTCAAGCCCACGCGGCCTCGTCGCGAGAGGGCCATTCTAGTAGGCGTAACGCTCAAGCGGAAGCGGCCCTTGCTGGGCGCGCAAGAATCGCTGGGTGAGTTGGCGGAGCTGGCGCGGACCGCGGGGGCGACGGTTGTCGGTCGTATCACCCAGCGCGTGGATCGACCGTCCCATACGTATCTGGGCAAGGGCAAACTTCGAGAGCTCGACGAGACATGTCGTAGTCTCGAAGTCGATACCGTCATCTGTGATGATGAGTTGACGCCAACGCAGCAGCGTAACCTCGAGGACGAGTTAGGAGGACGCAAAGTTCTCGACCGCACAGCCCTGATTCTCGACGTGTTCGCTTCGAGAGCCAGGACGCGGGAGGGACGCCTTCAGGTTGAGCTCGCCCAGCACGAGTATCTGCTGCCGCGCCTTGCAGGACAGTGGACGCACCTTGAACGCCTCGGCGGAGGCGTAGGAACCCGAGGACCTGGAGAGACCCAGATCGAGACGGACCGACGCCTAGTCCGAGGTCGGCTGCAAAAGCTCAAGTCGGAGCTGCAGGGTGTACGTCGGCACCGATCGCTGCACAGATCGAAGCGCGCGGCTAATCAGATTCCAGTTATATCGCTGGTCGGATACACGAACGCAGGCAAGAGTACGCTCTTGAACAAGATCACTCACGCCGGGGTCAGGGCAGAGAACCTGATGTTTGCCACTCTCGACCCTGTAACCCGTCGAATCCAGCTTCCATCCGGTCAGCCAGCATTGCTGACCGATACCGTGGGCTTCATCCACAAGCTGCCAACGTCTCTAGTAGCTGCGTTTCGAGCGACACTGGAGGAGATCGAAGAGTCCACGCTGATAATTCACGTTGTCGACTCCTCCCACCGAAACGCACCTGAGCAGGTCAGCGTTGTCGAGTCCATCCTCGACGATCTTGGGCTGAACGACGTGCCGGTCATAACCGCGCTGAACAAGTCAGACCTCAGCCCACCTGAGTCTGCGTCCCGGTGGCGAGGACGTCCTGACGACTATTTGACGATGATGCCCTCAGAGGCAGCTGACTGGGTCAGGGTGTCAGCCCTTACCGGGGATGGCGTTGATCTCATGCTCGAGAGGGTTGACTCGATGCTCGCGGCGGCGGACGCAGGCGCAGTGCCTGTCGGCGCTTAAGGTGAACGAAGTTACCACCCATCCTTCCGAGTGTCCTCGATGCCGAGGGTAGGGGGCTGAACTCTCGCCGCGGTTGGTTCGCACTATAAATGTTATGTCAAATACAAGTGTGGCGCTGAGCTACACCACCTGCCTGCTTGACATAACTAATCGCAAACTGATCAGTGTCTGACTTCACCCGAAAGACACTTGGACAATCGACCTGCTGACCAGCGCTGATATCAGCGGCGGAAAGATGCCGCCGTCTGTGCGGGGGTCTATGACAACGAGGTTCGACGCCCCTGACACTTCGGACAGCTCTGGGTCGTCCTCGATGTCTGCTAAGACGACGACTCGGTCTCCGAGCTGGAAAGACGCTGCCCCAATGGTCATCCACATCCTCGTCCGTAACTTTCGGCTGTCGCTCACTTGACTGACTTTCGGCCAGACTACTATGCAGCCTCGCGCCGAGCGCAGGGCTGCCGAAGTCGCAGGTGAGACGCACTCTGACATCTGTGTGTCGATCTCTACTGCTTTTGCTGGAATCGACAGCGTTTCAATGAGATTTGCCACCTCCCGCGCGATCGGATTCCCTTCCGGAGACAAAACCATCACGAAGGGTGCTTCCGCTGCCTCGCGACCCTCATCGATAGGCGTCTCGAGTGCCGGATTCGGTAGAACGTCAACTGGCTGGACGTCGCCTTCAGCTGCCATAAGGTCATCAACGATGAGAGTCCCCGACCGGTCCGTGACAATTCCGGCGAGGATGCCGTTCAGTCTGATTATTCGTAAGCACTCTTCAGTCAGCTCTTGACGGACATCGAGCTCACGGACCAGTGTGTTGGATGCGTATGGTATCTCTGGAAATGGTTTCCCAGAGTAGATGTCATAGAATCTGCGAAAAACGCCGGGCTCCAGTGCCGCCTCGCGAAGCGCTCTTAACTCCTCTCGCGAATCTCGAGGGGCCGTGAGAAGCTCTCCCAGCGCAGTTAGCTCGATTTGCTCTGATGTGTGGGAACCCACTGTCAGACCGTATCTAGCCGATGAGCCGAGCTTCTGTACGAAGGCACTGCTCTTAAGAGTCGTCCCCAGCGTGTCAGCGAGCAGCTCAGTCGGCACGGGATGCCCGCCGTTCACACCCTGGATGGTCTCTGCGATAGGAAGCGCCTCTTCCAGGGTGTTGACAGGATATGGCCTGGTTAGTCTGGTGCGTCTCGCCACGGTAAGCCTTTCCAGTCTAACAAGTGCGCTAGACCTCTGGAGCCTTGCTACTGCGTATCCCATTCATGCAGCTGGAACATATGAGAGGCATTCGAAGAAATGAAGCCATCTCAATTTCTGAAAACAATTTCAATCTGCCGCAACGTGATTCTAATCTATGGCAACCTAATTTACCAGATTATTGAAGATACCAGCAACTTCTGAGCATCTTATTTCAGCTTAATTCTGAAATTGGTCGAAGCATCGATTCTGGAATCTCGGTGGTTGCAGGGTGATGTCGCGCAGTCCGAGCGTGTACGGCGGATCGTAGGATTATATGACACAGCTATAATTTGAAGGTCCGAAATCCAACTGAAGGCATCCCGGCCCCATCTGTTTTATTCACGATCGAGCCGAAGAAATGAACATAGGTGTATCGGCGTTCACACTTGCCAATCACTCCTATGCCGAGCTGCGTGACACCATCGAATGTCGGAAAACCAAGTCAGAACTCCAGGTGATAGAATACGAGCATGATTAACAAGCACAGTCGCATCTCAAAATTCCTACTGTCTAACTCCAGAGTGTCGCGCTGGTCTCTGGTTCCGATCGTCGTGCTCTCCGCGGCGCTTGGAGCTTGTACCGCAGATCCGGCTTCGGCTCCCTCTGAAGACCAGTTGTCTCAGACCGAAGCCCCTTCTTTTGATCCGATGGTCCTCCCCACTGCCCTGCCAGCGGTCCCAATAGACGTCCCCGACGCTGTTCCAGAAGACCTCGCTACGGCATGGGAGGTGTGGTCTCTGATCAGCGAGCAACACGTCGATAGAGACGGCTTCGATTCTGAGAATTTCGACGAAGGCGCGATCCGGGGCATCATTGCCGCCCTCGGAGATGCTCATACCAACTACGTACCACCAGAGGTATTCCGTATCGACAATGAAAACCTATATGGATCGTTCGAGGGGATCGGCGCCACCGTTCAGATGAACCTGGAAGGTAAGCTCTTAATCGTGTCTCCATTGGATGGAAGTCCCGCTGAGGCCGCTGGACTGAGAAGCGGAGATATGATTCTGGCAGTGAATGGCGAGAGCATCGAAGGTCTCAGCCTGCTGGAAGCGATTAGTAAGATCCGTGGACCAAGAGGTTCAGAGATTACCCTGCTGGTCAGGCATATTGGACAAATGGAAGAGGTCGAGGTGGTAGTCAGACGCGATCGGATTGAATTGCCGAGTGTACTGGTGCGGAGCCGCCCTGAAGACAGATTCGCCCACATACGGCTGACAAGCTTCTACAGCGACACCTCGGAAGACCTCGCCAATGCCATCGAAGAGCAAAAGGCGAACGGAGTCGAAGGCTTGATCCTCGACGTGCGCGACAACCCCGGCGGGCTGCTGTCGAGTGTGGTGGAAGTCGTGAGCATGTTCATCGACGATGGCTTGGTCCTGTATGAGCTGGATGGCGCGGGGCGTCGTACTGATCATCGGACCCGCAACCCCGGGCAGTTCACGGACATTCCTCTAGTAGTGCTCGCAAATCGAGGCAGCGCAAGCGCATCCGAGATAGTCGTAGGCACTCTGCAGGACTATGGCCGCGCTCAGATAGTCGGAGACAGAACGTTCGGTAAAGGCAGTGTCAACAGGCTGTACCGCCTCGGGAACGGCGGTGGACTCTACTTGACGTTCGCCAAGTGGTACACACCTAATGGAAGGCTCATCGAAGGCAATGGGATCGAACCGGATCACGAAGTCACATCCAGGGACCGGCAAAAGGCCGATACAATGCAGCTGGAGAAGGCCATCGAGATCATGGAGGACCTGGTTGCTGCCAGATCGCCGACCGGAGGAGCGTAAACAAACGGTGACTAGAAAAGACTCGTCGAGCAGCAGGCGTCAATCGTCTTCGACTGTCACTATAAATCGCAGGGCGCGATACGACTATGATATCTTGGACACGGTCGAGGCGGGCCTTGTTCTCAAGGGCACGGAGATTAAGTCCATCCGTGGACGCAGAGTGAGTCTCAGCGACTCCTACGCCAGGCCTTCGAACGGTCAGATGTGGCTGCACAACCTCCACATCGACGAGTATGCTCCGGCCAGCCGAGAAAATCACGATCCGAAACGGCCTCGCAAGCTACTGCTCCATCGTGCCCAGATTGACGACCTCAGTCGCCAGGTTGAGCAGCGAGGTCTCACGCTAGTGCCATTGAGGCTGTACGTGAGAAACCACGTAGCCAAGATCGAGCTGGCGGTGGCGCGAGGAAAGAAGCGGTTCGACAAGCGGCGCGCGCTGATAGAACGTGAACGCGAGCGCGAAGCAAGGGCGGCTATCGGATCATCCGGGCGCGGCCATTGATTGGATCCGATCTCATAAGGGAACGGGAAGCGCGTGCATCACATCTCCCCTACCCAAAATCGAGAGAAACCAAAAAGCCGCTGCCTCGTCGGTCAGCGGCTTCACTTCGGTAAAGGCCCCAACTGGTCCGGTTCGGGGGAGAAACCTAGACTGGGCTTACCCTCTTGATTTCGATCGTCTCACCTGGCGCCAGGGCTACTCTGCGAACGTTGATGCCCAACTTCAGCAGCCAGTACCCCAGGGTGGCCTTGCTGACGCCGAGCTGATCGGCTGTTGAAGACAGTCCCTGGTCGGTGACCATCTCGGGGAGAATCTTCTCCAACGGCTGGTGAAACTTCTCTTCGACGGCGATCATCTTCTTGGTCTTGCGCGTCATCTGACTCCTCCCTGTTCATTGATCTTGATACTATCCTAGTCCTGACCCACTCAGACTGTCAACATGTTTTCAAGACTTTTTCCACAATTTTCTATATTGGTGAAAAGAGATAGTGCCTACTTGAAATAAATAGAATAGGTATATACATGATAACAACACGTGCTTTTTGTGTGTCAAGAATATATGAATTGAGTAGATATCCACCCTGCCCCACTGCTTCCACCGGTCTATGGATCAGCAGCCACTACTACTCTGTAGTTCGGATACAAGCCTGAATCCAGAAGTTTACGAGGAGTCCCACGCACACGCTGAGTCGTACGCATGTGAACCTGGGACAACAAGCTCTCCTCCGGCTCATCTCTAGTAGTCATGGCGGCGGGATATATGCTACGTTCGCTCCACGATAGAAGGCGGTCGAGCCTACAGGAGAGACGAGTGCCGATTGCAGGAATTGATATGGTCCGCAGAAACCACGCCTTGGAACATGCCACCATCGCGCGTCTGCTGGAGCGCGGTGTCGCACCGCCCATGGGAGGATACTCTCTGCCGGGCGGCTTTGTTGTCTGGTCGAAGGCGTCCCCGACCGAGGTACTTGGCGCTGCCCGTGAGGCTCTGCAGCTCTTGAGAGAGGGACACTCTGACCTGGCCGTGTCTTCGTATTGCGGAACTAACTTCGTAGCCGCTGCGCTGCTGGGTGGGCTCGCGGCCTTTGTCGCCGGCCAGGGACGTGGGTTGTGGCCAAGAGTCCGTGGAGCTGCCGTGGGCTTCATGGTCGCTAGTATGCTGAGTCAGCCCGTAGGCAAGTTCATACAGCGCAGACTCACGACTCATGCTGAAGTCCATGGTATGGATATCACATCGGCTCGGGTCCTGAAGAACTCTCCCCTATCAGTAGTATGGTTCTCGACTGGGGCGTCTCACTCTACCGGCTGACGGTTCCCTTCAGTCTGAATAGCTCGTGTGGATTTACCGTCCTACACTTGTTCTTGACCGTATTCCACTGTGCTGTGCTAAACTTGCGGACAAATGCTGTCGAGTCCCTGTAGCTCAGTTGGATAGAGCGGCTGCCTTCTAAGCA
>JAAXHZ010000201.1 GCA_012270625.1 Dehalococcoidia bacterium
GGGCTGACAGGGGTAGGCATTGGTTGTTTCAGGTATCGGCATGGTAGATGAGCTTCATGTTGGGTGGTGGATTGGGCCACGGTTCGGGAAGCAGCCACACTCTGCGCCATAGTCTGCCCCTGTACATCAGCCGTCTCAACCAGCTTGCACCAAGTCGAAGCACGCTCACGGTCCGTCTTGGCGCGCTGCGATGAGTCGGCGCAAGCAGTTTGGGAGGTGACCTCAGACGACCGGGTTCTACCCCCAGATCGTTGGCGTCTTCCACTCTGGTCCCATACGCCAGCGTCCACAGCGTTGCCACCGACATCGCCAACCAGTGTCTGGACACCCGTTGAGGATCGGTTCTGCGAGTGTTCTGCCACTGCCACCCAACACTCTTGAGCATTCTGAAGCCCAACTCTATCCAGAAACGAAGCATGTACCAGCACACCCCAGCTTCGGCGGGAGCAAGATCGGTCATCACCACCCAGGGCGCTTCCTGGCCGATGTCCCATACCACGATCATCGTTCCACGACGGCGTTTACTCCTGTCCCTGAACGCTGTTCCACCACCAACCCATGCGTGACCCGGCCCTGGCACCAGATACCGCGCTGGCAGTCGGGTTCCGCCGTCAGGACAGAACACCGTGTTGATCGACTGTCGCACGTATGGATGCCATCCCACACGGCGTATCCCATCCCACAGTCTGGGACTTCTCAGTCCCCGGTCACACATAACCAACACTGTCATCTGCTTCGGCACAGCTTCTGCCAGTATGCCGAGCATGTCCACTATCGGTTCCATCCACCTGCCGGGTGTGTTGGCGGGCAGGATGTGCCACGCGACAGGAATCGCGCAGCTTCGATAGACAACGCTTATGACAATCGCGTTTATCTGCTCACCCTTCATTGTCGGGTCTATGGCCACAACCAGTCTGTCCGATTCCCACAGCTCCAGCAGCCACCTCAACAGCGGAACGAAGCTCAGGGTGACGTCCAGCTGCACTCGACACGGGTTGGAGCGGTCCCGACCATCGTAGAGCCACTCTCTGAGGTACTGTCGTACGGTGTTGAAGCTGCCCATGAACGAAAGCTCGGCTGCGACGGCGTTCTGGCATCCGCTCCCAGCGAGTATGGTGCCGTACACCCACAGCGCCAGTCCTTTCAACTGCGACTGTCTGAGGTGAGGCATGTAGTGTTTGGTGATCTGCTTCATCTGGTAGTATTCGATCGGGAAGCGCATGGGAGTCTCTGGCAACCTTTCTGTCTGTTACCAAAAAGATGCCAGAATCCCGCGCGCTTTCCAACTCCTCATACCTGTTCCACACTTTGCCTACCCCTGTCAGCCCTCAGGGAGAGGGGATCTCGGACCCCGCAGGGAGATACTGACTAAGCTGATACAGCTTCTGTACTGAGGAGCCTGAATCAGTTTGGTCGGCGGCCCAACCGTAGGGGCGTCCCTTGTGGGCGCCCTGAGCATGATGACCAACACGGGCAACCACAAGGGATTGCCCCTACATATGTATGACCGACCAAACTGGTACAGCTTCGTTATCCTGGTTCAGTTTGACAGACAGATAGGCGTGTGCGAACCTAGCCGTCCACAGCAGTTGGAATTATGCCCATGTGGACTTGAGGCGACGTGATGTTTCGAGCAATACGACTGATAAGTGTGACTTTGGTTCTCTCCGTGGCTTTTGTTGGCGCGGTCATCGCGTGTTCGGACGAGGCCGAACCGGAAACGATCGTCAGGGAAGTGACTAAAGAGGTTCCTGTCGAAGTCGTCAGAGAGGTGCCTGTAGAGGTCATCAAGGAAGTAACCAAAGAAGTACCCGTAGAGGTCGTTAAAGAAGTAACTAAGGAGGTGCCCGTAGAGGTCATTAAAGAAGTGACCAAAGAGGTTCCTGTGGAAGTTCTCAAGGAGGTGACTAAAGAGGTCCCGGTCGAGGTGGTTCGAACAGTCGAAGTCGTCAAGACCGTTGAAGTAGAGAAGATCGTCGAGGTCGTCAAGGAGCCCGATCCTACACCCGTACCTGAGATGATGGCCGGTCCAGCGATCTACCAGATGGGTATATTCGAAGAGCCCATTACTCGAAACTTCTGGAACTACTATGGCGGACCGGGTGGCTCGGTCTGGACACAGTACGTCTTGTCAGGAGTCTCAGGCTCTCTGTATGGCTACTCCGACCAGCGGTTCGATTGGGTACCCTCTCTCGCGGACAACTTCCCCACGCCCCTGGTAAAGGAGACTGTTGCCGGTACCGAGTACTGGACGGCTGAGGTCCCAATCGAAAAGGGCATCATGTGGAGTGATGGTGAGGAGCTGGACGCCGGCGACTTCGTGTTCACCGTGAATACGGCGCTCGAAATGAATCTGGGCTCGAACTGGGCGTCGGCGGTCGATCCCGCGTTTCTCGATCGCGTAGAGGCGTTGGACAGCCATCGGCTGAAGGTCTTCTTCAAGACGGTCGATGCAGAGGGCAACCCGCAGACGCCGGGCCTGAGCGTCTGGCAGTTCGGCTTGGGCTTCATGCCTGTTCTGGCCGAACACTATTGGGCCCCGGTGGTTGAGGAAGCCAAGAAGGCAGGCGAAGTCGAGCAGCAGCACGAGGCCCTCTTTGCCCACGTTCCAGAGGGCCAGCCCACTCTTGGCGGCTTCGTGTTCAGCAAGTGGGAGCCGGGCGCATTCTTCGAGAACGACACCGATCCCAACTACCACAGCATGGGCACCGTGATCTCCCTGTACGAAAGCGGCGCTTACTCTGAGTCGAACGCCCGCACTGGGAAGACCTCTACTTACTATGGAGATCCCGAGGGGCCGAAGTCTCTCGAGTACACCGTTGGGCCACACATAGAGTCCGAGATATTCAGCATATACGGCAACCAGGACGCCGCTATCCTGGCTCTCACCAAGGGAGACATCGACTACGTCTTCAATCCGCTCGGTCTGGAGAAGGGGTTCTTGGATCGCGTGCAGAGCGCCCCTGACCTGGAGGTCGTGACCAATCCCAACAACGGCGTCCGGTACTTGGGATTCAACGTTCGGAAGGCTCCGATGGACATCAAGGAATTCCGGCAGGCCGTCGCAACCGTCATAGACAAGGAGTTTGTAGCTCGCACTATTCTTCAGGATGCGGCTATCCCAGTGTACGCCATGGTGCCGGAGGGCAACGGCTTCTGGCACAATCCAGACGTTCCGAAGTACGGACAGGACCTGACCCGCGGAGAGCGATTGGCCCAGGCCGTAGAGCTGCTCAAGGGCGCAGGCTTTACCTATGAGCAGGAGCCCGAGATCAGCGAGGACGGCAACTTCGTCTCCAAACCCGGCAAGGGTCTCAAGATGCCCAATGGCTCGCCTGTGCCTGACATGACCCTGATTGCGCCAAGCGCGGGATACGATCCGATGCGCTCGACATTCGCAATCTGGATCGAACGCTGGCTCAACGACATCGGCATCCCGGTCCGCGCCAACCTGACAGGATTCAACGTGATCGTAGATGAGCTGTTCAGTGATACGGTGGCTGAGGATCTCGACATGTGGATGCTCGGCTGGGGGCTGAGCATCTTCCCTGACTACCTGGAGAACTTCTTCCACAGCAGGCACTCGCCGGAGATCGGTGGCGGGTACAACTGGGGAGGGTATGCCAACGACGTGTTCGACGAACAGGCGCTGGGCCTGCTTTCCGAGACTACTATCGAAGGCGCGCGTGACAAGGTGTTCCAACTACAGGCGCTGCTTGCGGAGGAGCTTCCCTACGTGACACTGTTTACCACCCCCAAGCTGGACGCCTACCGACCAACGAGGATCGAATTTCCATACACGGACGTACTCGGCGGAATCGAACAGCAGGGCGGTATGCAGCAAGCCGTGGTAATCAAGTAACGAAGAGTTTCGCTTGCCGGGTTTTGGGAGAGGCCAGCTCAGTGTTCTCATAGCATATGCAGAGGTTACGTCCAAGATTGGACGCCCTTTTGGGCTGACCGTCTCACCTATCCTGACTGCCGGACCAAACGATGGCTAGATACCTGCTGAAGAGATCGATCCAGATCCTGGTGACGCTGTTCGTGTTCCTTTCGGTCGTGTTCTTCATCGTCAATGCCCAGCCGGGAGACGTCACCAACTTTTACGCGCTGGATCCGGACGTTCCCCCTGATACCAGGCAGCGGCTACAGGAGCTGTTTGGCGTCAATGAACCCCTGTGGAAGCAGTACCTGGTCCACATCAAGAACACGTTCACGGGAAACTTCGGCATCTCTTTCAGTCATTACCCCCGTTCCGTCGCGGACGTCATCAAGGAGCGCCTGCCAAGAACGATCGCGCTGTTCGCTACCGCGACGGTCATTTCGTTCTACCTGGGATTTGCCCTCGGGAAGATAATAGCCTGGAGAAGGGGAGGCTGGACCGAGTACACAGGCACCATAGGCGGGGTCACACTCTACACTGTGTTCACGCCGTGGTTTGCGCTGATGATGATATGGCTTTTCTCATTCAAGGCGGGATGGTTTCCGATTGGCAAGTTCCTGGATCCCGTTCTGTGGCGAGATGCGCCAGTCGATGCCAACTCGGTGTTCTTACGGATGATCGTAACCGCGACATTGGCTTCCGTCGCCGTATTTGTGCTGTTTCTCATCACGGCCAGATGGCGCGGGCACGGCGGCGCCAGGTTGGTCCGGCTGGCCAGCATCCCTGTCACGGCGCTGGCGATACTGGGCGCCTGGGCGACATCTGACGTTGGCTATCTGGCGTGGGACATCGTCAAGCACATGGTACTTCCCGTAGCGACTCTCACCTTGATTAGCTTCGCGGGCACCATGCTGCTAACTCGAAACAGTATGCTCGAGACCATGCGAGAAGACTTCGTGACGGCAGCCAGAGCCAAGGGTCTGCCGGAGAGGGACGTGCGTGATAAGCATGTGGCCCGAAACGCGCTCCTTCCAGTTGTTACCAGTCTGGTGTTCAGCCTGGCTTTCGCCGTGGACGGCGGGGTAATTATCGAGTCCATATTCTCGTGGCCCGGCATGGGTCAGACGCTGGTGTCTGCGGCTCTTTCCGAGGACTTGCCCCTGGCAGTGGGAGCTTTTGTCTTCGTAGGAATATTCGTGCTGATCGCACACTTGGTGGCCGACATTCTGTACGTTTTCCTAGATCCAAGGATCCGGTACTGATGACCAGGGAGAGCGCACATCCAGAGGCGCCAGCCGCCCTGTGGCGGGTGAGACTCCGCCTGGCGTCGCGCAGTCTGCGTGAGAACTGGACCCTCTTCACGGGAGCGAGGATTGGGGTCGTCGGCCTCGTCATTATTGGCTTCTATGCGATACTGGCGGCGGCTCATCCGGCGCTTATGAAGACCGTGTGGGAGGAGCGGGTGTACGATCCGGTGATTGGATACGCGCTCGATGAGACGAGGCAGCCTGCTCCTCCAAGTCTGAGCCATCCGTTGGGCACCGATCCGCTTGGGAGGGACATACTCAGCCAGCTCATGTTCAGCGCGAGATCAGAGTTTCTGCTTGGTCTCCTCGCGGCTGTAGTAACGGTTACCATTGGCACCGCGGTCGGGGCGGTATCGGCGTACTTTGGAGGCGTGGTGGACACCATCCTGATGCGGCTTGCGGACATCATGATAATGATGCCGGCCATAAGTGTGCTTATTGTTCTAAGCGCGCTCATCGGTGTGGAGCACTTCGAGCTGGCGCTGATTATCGGCATACTTTCAGGCTTTGGGGGAACGGGCGTTGTTCTGAAGTCACAGGCTCTTTCAGTCGTAAGCAAGCCATACGTCGAGGCCGCAAGGATTGCTGGCGGCGGCCCGGTTCATATTATCCTTGTGCACGTGGTACCCAATCTGCTTCCGCTCTCGTTCCTGTACATGATGTTCACGGTCACAAGCGCGATCTTCTCAGAGGCGGTGCTGAGCTTCCTCGGTCTCCTGGATATTCGGATGAGCTGGGGGTTGATGATTCACACGACGGAGTCCGCTGGCTACCTGCTCCAGGTCGGAGAGTACTGGTGGCTGATCTTCCCGGCGAGTCTCTCGATCACGCTGCTGTGTTCGTCTTTCTACCTGGTGGGCAGGGCGCTGGACGAGGTCGTGAACCCCAGGCTCAGGCGTCGGTGAACAGCGCCATGCTGCTCTCTGTCGAAAACCTCACGATGCACTACATGACGCGCACGGGAGCGGTGCGCGCCGTGGATGGAGTGTCGTTCTCAGTCGAACGTGGACAGTCATTGGGACTGGTAGGCGAGTCCGGCTGCGGCAAGTCTTCTATTGCGGCAACGCTTCTCAAGCTCCTCCCTGACAATGCCGTGCTGCTGGGAGGCAAGGTCGTCCTGGATGGCGTTGACCTGGCGCCACTTAGCGAGAGCGAGATGAGGGAGTATCGCTGGGACCGTATTTCGATGGTGTTCCAGGCGGCGATGAACTCGCTGGATCCTGTCTATCGAGTCGGTGATCAGATAGTGGAAGCGCTCGAAGCGCACTACGCATACGCGCGTCGAGACTCTATCGAAAGAGTACGCGATCTGTACGATCTTGTAGGTCTGAATCCGGAGTTCATGCTTCGTTACCCCCACGAATACAGCGGCGGGATGAAACAGCGAGCCATTATTGCGATGGCTTTGGCGTGTGAGCCTGACCTTGTGATTGCTGACGAGCCTACGACCGCGCTCGATGTGATCGTGCAGGACCGCATTCTCCGCGAGATGAAAGAGATCCAGAGCAAGCTCGACATGAGCATGATCTACATCTCACACGACATGGCGGTTATATCTGAAGTCAGCGATGTCGTCGGGGTCATGTACGCCGGACGAATCGTCGAGTATGGACCTACGGCGGGTATATTCCGAAGTCCGATCCATCCGTACACTCATGCGCTGATGTCCGCGTTCCCGAGCGTCAGGGGAGAAAGGCGAGAGCTGATGACTCTGCCGGGTGAGCCTCCTGACCTGACTGACCCGCCGGCCGGATGTCGTTTTAGTCCTCGTTGCTCCTATGCAACGGAGGAGTGCTGGGTGTCCGAGCCTCCAGTCGTCACACGGGGGGAGCAATGGGCTGTCTGCTGGAATCCTGTCGATGTGTGACACTACGGCAGTCGCAGCGTCAGACGAACACGACGCGCCCGGAAGTCGTCCGCTGGTAAAGGCCCGAGTGCTTACGAAGCTTTTCCCTGTCTCGCGCGGATGGTTCGGCAGACAAAGGAGCTTTATCCATGCTGTGGACAGTGTGTCGTTCGACCTTATGGCTGGCGAAAGTCTGGGACTCGTCGGAGAGTCCGGATGCGGCAAGACGACAACTGGCAAGTTGCTCGTCCGGCTGATCGATCCCACGGTTGGACATATCCTGTTTGACGATCAAACTGAAGATGGCCCTGAAGACATCGCGACTCTCAAAGGCGCGGCTCTAAAGTCCTTCAGAAGAAAGGCTCAGATGGTCTTTCAGGACCCATACGAGTCACTGAATCCGAGGCAGACGGTCTTCGACGCGATCTCAGAACCTCTCAGAGTCCAAAGGATGGGAGGCCCAACTGAGCGTCTTGAGCGTGTGTCGCACATGCTCGGACTGGTTGGGCTTTCACCTCCACCGACTTTCATGTTCAGGTATCCGCACGAGCTTTCCGGTGGACAGAGGCAGCGGGTTGTCATCGGCCGCGCGCTGATTGTGGAACCAATGTTTGTCGTAGCGGATGAGCCGACTTCCATGCTCGATGTCTCGGTGCGGACGGGCATCATGCGTCTGATGGAGGATCTGGGAACACGTCTGGGCGTCACCTACATGTACATTACACACGATCTGGCCGTCGCCCGGTACATGTGCACGCGAATTGCGGTGATGTATCTCGGCAAGATCTTAGAAATAGGCGAGACTGAAGGGCTTCTGCGCAACCCGCTGCACCCATATACAAAGGCCCTCTTGTCTGCCGTTCCGGCGCCCGATCCTGGGTCAACTCGCGCGCCGGTCAACATCAGGGGCGGAGTTACCACTCCGGTGGATCCTCCACAGCGGTGTCGGTTCTTCGACCGATGTCCCATCGCGGATGAGTTCTGCCGCGACAATGCACATCCACCGCTTGAAGACAAAGGCGGGGGCCAGTTCGCAGCCTGCTACAAAGTCTAGGGCTGGCGAGGCTGGAACCACCAGGCCGACTTCCTGCCACAGGTTGTGGAGTAAATTTTCTCATTGATGGTTGCGTATTGACCTGTTATACTTACATGTAAGTATAATGCGAGTAAGGAGTAATACAGTGGTTCAGAACGGTGGTCATCAACAAGAAGAAGCGCAGGATCAGCGGGAGCAGTCCCGGTCACGCGCAAGGACCATAACCATCTCACTTGATGATCTTGACGACGTGGACAGGGCGGTCCGTGACGCAATCGGCAAGGGCAGGGACGTGGCCTCGACGGTCGGCGGCTCGATTCGAGATTCCATCAATGCGGTGCGCTCTACCAGAGACAGCGTAGTGATGGTCAGGCTCAGCAAGGACAGCCTGGAGAGACTGGACGAGCTCGTGGACTCCGGTGTCACCAACAGCCGTTCTGAGGCGGCAGCGTTTCTGATAGGGGAGGGTGTAAAGGCCAGGTCTGACCTTTTCGACAAGATTGCCGAACAGACGCGCGTCATCAGAGAGGCGCGGGAAAAACTCCGGCAGCTCTTGGAAGAGGAACCGGATGCAGACGCCTGACGCCTGATTCCTGAAGCAGCCGGGTCTGCGCCTAGCTGCTCATCTGGTGGCTGACCGAAGACCCTTTTGGCTTTGGAAACGTTGGATAAGGGGCCAGACTAGAGGATTCCCCTTAGCATAGTCCTCAATTCGTCTTTGTCCATCGACTTCGGGAGCAGGGCGAGCCTGTCCCAACGGGTATGCTCCACGATCCTGTCGAGGCCATCCTCGTCGATGCCCAGCCCGGACAGCCGTGTCTCAAGACCGCAGTCGGACATGATCCGCTCGATCTTGGCGCACGCTTCGTCTATGTTTCCGACGCCCAGCGCAGACAGCAACGCAGGCATCCGGTCGGCGATCGCCGGAGCGGACCATCTCAGGAACGACGACAGCGTAATCGAGACCGACTGTCCGTGCTCGACACGCCAGTACAGCGTCAGTGGACTTCCCACGCCGTGACAGGCGTTCGGTGTGCTGTTGCTGTATCCCACTCCAGACATGGTGGCCGCCAGCGCGCACGCCGCGCGTGACTCCAGATCACCCTGAATGGCGGATCGCACGAGGTTCTCAGAGTACATCTTTATGACCTCCAACGCGATCGCGTCAGAGATCGGCTCGGATTCCACGTTCCAGTAGCTCTCAAACGCGCTGGTGAAAGCGTCCATGCCGGTGTTGGCCGCCAGCGTCTGAGACATCGTCATCGCAAGCCGTGGGTCCACGATTGCAACCGTCGGGAACATCCTGACGTCGCCGAGTCCGAACTGCGAGTTGGAGTCCCAGTCCCACAGCGCCGAGCCGGAGGTCACTTCGCTGCTGCTGCCTGACGTCGTAGGGACCGCGATGAATGGCAGGCTGGCGTGTTCGAGCCGCGCCGCACGGCTTGAGTAGTCTTTTGCTGGCCTGTCGTGCGTGGCCAAGATGGCGGCAGCCTTTGCCAGGTCAAGCGCGCTGCCGCCTCCGATTCCGAGCACGAGACTCGCCCCGGAATTCCTGCAAAGAGCGGCGGCCTCGTCGGCGTCAGCTGGTGTTGGAAACGGGTCTGCCCGATCATGCAGCACGACATCGAAGTCCGCGAGCAGGCCCATGATCGTCTGCAGAAGTCCACTCGTTCTCAGGAATGTTCTTCCGGTGACCAGAAATACCTTAGCCTCGTCTCCGGCCGTTTGACGCACTTCGTCAGGCAGCTGCTCCAGTGTGTCCGGACCATAGACGATCCGTGTCGGGTTTCTCCAAATAAATGAAGGAACATAGCTGTCGCTCACCATAACTCTCCTCTTCTTGGCGCGTGATGTCCGTATATTCTACCACTGGCGTCTGGCTTGACACCGTCAGACCTCAAGATACAATTGCCGCGTCGATTGAATCACAACACAAGGAGGCGACCGGGATGGCAGACGTGACAGGGGCCGAGCTAGTGGTGGACTCGCTAAAGCGAGAGGGGATCGATACCGTTTACACATTGCCAGGGGACCCTGTTGGGCCAATCGTCAACGGCTGCGCCGAGGCTGGTCTGCGCGTGATCTCTGTACGCCATGAACAGGCGGCGGCCATGGCCGCGCAAGCTCATTCATACTTCACTCGCGGTGTAGGGGTCTGCATCGCGGCGTCAGGAGTTGGTCAGACGAACACCCTTACCGCTGTTGCCAACGCACAGGTGAATTGCTGGCCCATGCTGGTGATAGGGGGATCCGCCGAGCTTCGACGCAGGAACATGGGCGACTTCCAGGAGTTAGCGCAGGTGGAGTCCACCGAGCCGCTGTGCAAGTGGGCTTACGCCGCGGAGTCGATCCAGAGAATTCCCACGCTCATCAACATCGCACTGCGTAAGGCGGTAGCCGGACGCCCAGGCCCAGTTTACCTCGATCTGCCTGCCGAGATGATTTCCGGATCCGTGGACGACTCGGAAGTGCCTATCCCGTCGCCTGCTCCCGAGCCCGCCAGGCCGCTGGCCGAACCGGACAAGATCAGTGAGGCGCTGGACATCCTCAGAGAATCCGAACGACCACTGCTCATCGTGGGGAAGGGCGCCGCGTGGTCATGGGCTGAGGACGAGCTGCTCCGGTTCGTCGATGAGACTCAGATTCCATTCCTGACGTCGCCGATGGGCGCCGGAGCGCTGCCTCCGGACCATCCAATGAACGTGTCAGCGGCGCGCACACAGGCGCTCCAGGGGGCAGATGCCGTTGTGCTCGTGGGAGCCAGGCTAAACTGGATTTTCCACTTTGGTCAGCCGCCGAGGTTTGCCGAAGACTACAAGCTGATACAGGTTGACATCGATCCCGAAGAGATCGGTATCAACCATGAGGCAGACGTCGGTCTGGTAGGCGATGCCAAGATGGTGATGGGGCAGTTCGTGGATGCGCTGGAGACATCGCCAGTACAGTTCGGTGAGACCCCCTGGCTCGGAGGTCTCCAGGAGAAAGCGGCCCAGAACGCCGCGACCATCGAGCCGATGCTGAACGCGGAGACAATGCCGCTGGGCTACTATCGGATACTCAAAGAGATTCGCGATTACATGCCCAAAGACTCGATCCTGGTTGCTGACGGCGCTTCGACCATGGATATATCGCGCCAGGTGATTCCGGTATGGAATCCCAGGCAGCGTGTCGATGCCGGAGTCGCCGGGTGCGTGGGCGTCGGCGTGCCGTTCTCAATCGCCGCCAAGGTCGTTCACCCGGACAAACCCGTGATCTGCTTGCAGGGTGACTGGGCGTTCGGGTTCAACGGTATGGACATCGAGACTGCCGTGAGATTCAAGCTGCCGATTGTCTGGGTGGTATTCCAGAATGCCAATATAGACAAGTGGGTGCGTGAGTACGTGGACGGTGAGGAGAATCCCAACGACTTTACTCCCAGCATGAGGTTCGACCTGATGATGGAAGCGTTTGGAGGCCATGGCGAGTACGTCGAGCAGCCGGACGAGATCCGCCCGGCCCTGGAGCGAGCGTTCAACTCCGGCAAGGCGGCGCTGGTCAACGTCATCATGGACCCAGGCGCGAGCCGACGGCCTCAGCAGTTCGCATGGCTGGCACGTGAAGGGAGAATGGGATACTGAAGCCCTCAACCAGCTTACACATAATTGACACTCCCTGACATCTCCGGAAGATTGAAGAGAATGCTAAGAAGGAAGGGGTATACCTCAATGATTCCCGTTGGAGTAGGGAAGTGGTTTAAGCAGTATCGGGAATCCTACACTTGGCCTGATGGAAGAACTAGGCAGGATTCTGAGAAGTGTATCGACTCACTTCTAGGCGATACACGCAGTGCAATGGACAATGGTGATGCCGCATCTCTCCAGCAATCACTTATGAACATTCACAGTTGGAAAAACAACAATATGAGAGGTATCACCAGCAAGTATTGGAGAGAGTTGGAAGCTCAAGGCTATGATTACGTCCAGAACCTATTGGGTATGAGCACGTTCAACAATACCAATCGACTGGAGGATGTTGTAAACCATCTAAAAATTCGACAGTGTAACCTGCCCACGTGCACTGCGATTGCTTCCTTTATGTATGGGCGAGTTCACGTTCCAGTCGTTGACAAATTCGTAGCCCAATTCTTTGCTAGGAAATTTAACCGTTATGATCTTGATGCCAATACGACATCTGTCCTGCAATGGATCAGAAATATCCCATTCAGAATAGAAGAAGGTGGAAGTGGGCGGCTTCGGCTGGCGGTATTTAACAATTCCGGCTATCAGACCAATCTCAGATTGTACATTCAGGAGTTAATTCCCGAGTGCGCCCGCATAGCCGACGCTCTCAACCTGGCAGGTTACACCTACACCGCGATTGACGGTTCGGAGCGGCAATACGCACCTGTTGACGTCGAAATGGCAATCTTCTCCTGGTCGTCCAGAAACCGGCACCTATTCGGCTGAACGGACTTGTCCTGTGTAGGTGTTCTCTTTCCCGCAAATGTGGGAGGCATGGGTAGTGTGGCAATGGGCCGAACATCCCTGCATTCCGCCTCCTCATACTTCCCTGTACGCCTGCCCTCGCGCCACGACCGTCTCTAACGAGCTGAAGTCTCCGAATTCCACGTTGTGGCCCCTCGGCTGCGGCGGTCTGGGCTCAAGCCCAAGCGCTTCGACGACCTGCGGGTTGGAGTAGTACCCGTTGTACGTGTGCATCAACAGAGTCTCGAAGAAAGCCGACTTGTTGGATTCTACGCTCCTGAGTATCTCGTCCTGCTGGTCGCCGGTCATCTCGGCGAAGCTCGACCCGCGCGTTGCCGCGGCCGACTCGATACTGCGCAGTCCGGCGGCGAACAGCCTCGCCAGCCTTGCGGACCCTCCTGCTATGGCGTCGAGATGCTCGGCAACGCCAGCCTGTCCCGCGCCCGGCATATGGCCTTGTGCCGGGATCAGGCGGTCGAAAATCGCGTTCAGCAGCGATCTCTGTTCAGCGCTCAGGAATTTAGACATAACTGTATCCTCCCGTAGGCTAGTCCAGAAGATGCCTGGCGTTCCGCTTGAACTCGTCCGCCATCAGCAGCGCGACCGCCTGGATCGTGGACGTTGGGTTGACTGCGCCTGCGGTCACGAAGACGCTGCCGTCTATGATGAACAGGTTTTTGACGTCATGGGCCTGGCCTGACCTGCCGACCACGCTGTTCGCGGGATCGGCGCCCATCTTCGCCGTGCCCAAAAGATGCCAGCCCGCTGGTCGCAGCAGCGGGTTCGCGGTTACGGTATGCGCGCCTGCCGCTTCGAGTACTTCGGTCGCGGTGCCGATACCGTGATCCATCATCTTCCGGCTGTTGTCACTCAGTGTGTAGCTGACCTTCGGTGCAGGTATGCCGCTGCTGTCGGTAAGCTCGTCGTCGAGCGTCACTTCGTTGTGATGTTCGGGCAGATCTTCGCCGATGACTGCGATGGTGACCGTGTGTCCAAGTCGCTCGGCCAGTGCAGCGTGATGTCCCTCACCCCAAGGAAGCCTGCGACCTCCCGCTCCGCCGCGTGCAGTCGCTACCGGACCTGTGCCTCGTGCCACTTGGAAAGCGTACCCTCGCACGAAGCCTCGCGACAGATCGGTCTCGTAGTGCTCCTGGCTGACTATGCTCGCCCCCATGGGTCCCTTGTAGCCTTCGAGCATCTCGTCGAATACGCCTGTGACCATCGCGTATGGGTGAAACATGAGGTTCTTGCCGACCAGTCCTGACGAGTTCGCCAGCCCGTCCGGGAAGGTGGAGGACGTTGAATTCAAAAGCAGCCTCGGAGTGCCTATGCCATTGCACGCCATGACAACGACGCGCGTCTTCTGCTCCTGTAGCTGACCGTCTGGATCGTAGTAGATCACACCGTCGGCCAGTCCGTCCTTGTTGACGGTGATCTCTCTGACCCGGCAGTGAGTCTTGAGCTGCGCTCCCATCGCCAGCGCCTTGGGCCAGTAGGTGACGTCAGTGGACGCCTTGGCCCTCCGGCTGCATCCTATGTCGCAGGGGCCGCAGTTGTTGCACGCTGCCCGTCCGTCATACGGAGCTG
The DNA here is from genome assembly GCA_012270625.1 of Dehalococcoidia bacterium. The sequence continues at coordinate 14,123 of JAAXHZ010000201.1, forward strand.
TCAAGATCGCCGAGTCTGAAGGCCACCAGTGCCAGCCTAGCTTGTCGAAGCCACTCGCCATCGTCTGTCCCAACACGCCGAGAGGAATGGGCGGTGTCTGGCGCTCCGACTTTGGAGGGTAGGCCGTGTCTCCGGTCATGCCCGCAACACCCATGATGCGGTCGTTTGTGTCGAAGTAAGGCTCCAGCTCCGAGTAGCTTACTGGCCAATCGTCTCCGACTCCGTCGAGGGTCTTAGTTTTGAAGTCGGATGGATGGAATCTGGGGAAGTGGGCGCTCCAGTGGATCGTACTCCCACCGACCGCGTTGTACATCAGGGGCGCAATTGGCGACTCCCTGTCGTTGACTGGATAGTCTTCCGGTAGCCCCCTGAAGTTCGGGTCAGGATTGTAGTCAGTCTGTCGGTGTATCTCCCAATCCTGCTGGTTGGATGGGTACTGGGACGGATTCGTCCATCCTCCCTGCTCGAGGCAAAGCACGCTGAAGCCATCCTTCGCGAGGCTCCACGCGAACGCGGCCCCCGACGCGCCAGCGCCGATGATTACGACGTCTTGCACTTCTTTTGCATTGCTCATATTGACCATGCGACCTTTCAATAGTTTCTGTTGACCGCTAAGGGGCTGGTGATCTACATGGATGATCTTACAATGCGAGATCAAACGGAAGATCCGAGATGTCGCGAAGCCTACGGCCTTCTACCAGCAACTGTAGCATCTCTGCTTGGTCTTGATTGTCGATGTCGGATAAGGCCTTGACCAGCTCATCGAGAGCGACGTGATACACACAGTCCAAATCACCTGTTCCTAATGCCAGTGATGCCAATCTCGTTGGCATTGGCTCAGCAGTTACAGCGACTACATGTGGAAGACGTCCCTTTCTGTTGCGAATTAGGTTTAATGCTTCGGTGCGCACATTCTGAGCTCGATCACTGCGAATGGTCCACTTGCACGAAACACTAGCGAGATCGTCACTCCTACCTGACGATCTGTCTCTCATACCCACGAGTTGGTCTTCTGTAAACAGATTATTGACTCGTGGTGTATCCGGCGCTCTATTGTAGAGTTAAGGTTCGCACGGCCAGTTGCGGGTAGCAGCCGTCTGTCCCGGTCTATGGTTCTTTTCGCTACGCCGGCAAGAGCCAGAGGCGAGTCTAAACTCGATGCGATAGCTGTGAGCATCTTTCCTGTATCGACGGTAATCCCCCTGATCGTGGATGGTCCAACTACCAGCACTGCATAGCACGAGGGCATCAGAACCCTGTTGATTTCACTCAATACACTGGTCATATCGTCGAAGTAACGCGCCACGACCCTTGACCGCCTTGGCTCTACCTCATTTAGGGAGTCCAAGACCTGCCGAACTGCCGGGGGCCAGGACGTCCTCGCTTGCCAGTCTTTGGTCCTCTCAGTCCCGATATACTCCGACCTTCTTTGGCTAAGCTGGTCGATCGACCAACCGAACCAGACCAGTGAAAACTTATGCGCTCTCATGTAGTCGATAGCATTGGCGTAAGGTGGCGACGTCACGACGAGCTTGACCGATCCGTCTTCTACAAGTCCTCTTAGATCTTAGATCGCGCGCGTCCGCGACGCTGGCGAAGACAGGCCCTAGTTCTGCATTGGGCAACTCCCCGAGTGCTTGGATATTCTGTCTGCAACGTAGCTCGAACTGCCTTATGCCGTCCTTGGGAGCTTTATCAGGCGCTATGTGTGCTCGCCCATGCGCCAAGTCTCTTGCTTTCGTTATTCCCCCAGACTTGGTCACGATGATCGCTGACAGCGCTACTTCAAAGAACTCACGGATTGCAGGTCGCGATACCGTATCATCGATCTGATTTGTTACAAGTTCTATCGCCTGGCTCAGAGAGGCTAATTCAAGCTGGGATTGTGGTGAGAACCAGTAATCTACGAATTCTCGCGTGGGTTCGTCGAAAATGTTCGAGAGGTATCCGTCCAGATCGGTGTATCGCAGACCGTCTCGAGCAACAGCCGCAATGTTCTCCGACAGCCTAGTGAGCAGATCGAGGTCATGAATCGGAGTAGTTTTTACTCTGCACTGTTTGACCGCGAGCAGGTTAAGGTCAAAGCCAATGGCTGTCCTGCCTTGTTCTGATGCTTCTACGAGAGTGGTCCCAGATCCCATCATCGGATCGAGTACGACATCACCCGGTGAGGTCAACCGAGAGATGAACTTGGCAGGAAGCTGTGGAGGGAATTTCGCCGGAAACGCATGGATTCTATGTGTGCTGCCGGACAAGGGTTGCCCCTTGAAGTCAAAGTCCTCAGCTAGAAGCTCGGATAGCACTGATCCATGGCCTACGGCCTCAGTCTT
>JAAXHZ010000202.1 GCA_012270625.1 Dehalococcoidia bacterium
AAATCGTTCAGGCGCTGGAGCAAAGGGGTACCGGTCTGTCCTATGTTGAAGGGGTGCTCGCGGCAGGCGGCAGGCTTGCCGCTTTCTCGCCTGACCCACTGCCATATCTGGGTATTCCGGTCCTCATCCGCGAAGATGACCAGGTGCTCGAATGCACTCCTGGCCACCTGGCTTTCGATCTTGCGCCGGACTGGGTAGTCGGGAATCGCGCCGTCCTGGTTCGGAGAGCACAGGAAGACCTGAAACCCAGCCTTCTCAGCTACGGGCGTGAGGGAGTAGTCCTGTCCGTTGGCGTGGACGGACAGCGGCTCGCCCTGGTAGTGGTTCCAGCCCAGCCCCTCCACGAAGAGACGCGGAAAGTCGAAAGCCCGCAGGTGGGGCCGCAGGTCTTCGATGGAGACTGACATCAGGATTCATCCTCCGTGTCGAACAGCCCCAGGGAGCAGATGATCTGAGGCTCCCGAGACTGGGCCTCGTCATCGTCGGTCAGACACAAGCGGTCTTCCTCACGCAATGCCATTACTATGTCGGCAAGCTGTCCGTCGTCCACGCCGCTGCGAAGCTGTCGGTTCAGGGTGTCCACCGCAGACTGGCGCAGGGGATAGCGATAGACGTCGTCTATCGCCCTGTGCAGAGCGTCCACGTCAAAGAGTTGTCCCTTAATGGCGTCGGCATATGCCTTGAGGCGCGTGTAGGTGCGAAAGCGTGCGCCGGAGGGCCGTCCCAACTGGCCGCCAACCCGCTTCTCCTCCCTGGCGGCGTGTCTGACACCCTTGGTAACAAGTTCGTGATGGCTCTCATGGTGAGGTTGCGCGGGAGTATCGGGCCTGCACTCCGCAGCCGACATGATCTCAATCTGGGACTCGGTGATGCTATGGCCGTCTTGGTTCACATAGGTCAGGACATCGTTGCCATCGGCGGAGCGCATGAAGACGAGCACGCCCTCGGGCCGTTGAGCGATGGGTGTGTGCTTTCGTGAAGATAGGACCACGTCTGGCAGATCGGCCACAGTCTTCTCCAGCGATGGGTCCGCGCCGATGGCGTTCTTCCATATCTGGTAGGCGTGGGACGCCAGATCTACGTCTCCCTCCGGATCGCCGTCCAGAATGCCAGCGCGCTCGTGGTACAGGTTAACGATAGCCTGATCGTCTTCTTCGTCCTCGAAGAACGCCTCATCCGCGCCGACCACCTCAGCGTTCTCCCTGAGCCGATTCCGTACCCGACCGCGCAGGTCGATGATGCGATCAACACCATCCGCGGGCAGAAAGGAGTGACACAGTATCTCCTCCGCCTTCTGACCTATGCGGTCGACTCGGCCCGCCCGCTGGATGAGACGAATGATGGCCCAGGGCAGGTCGTAGTTCACGACGATGTGACAGTCCTGGAGGTTCTGTCCCTCGCTGAGCACGTCTGTGGCAATGAGGACACGAAGCTCCTGTTTCGGCTTGTCCTGTCCCTGTCGGTGGTTGCTGTCGGGGCTGAACCGCCACGCCAGTTGCGTAGGATCGGCGGAACTCCCGGTAACGCCAGCTATGTCCGTAACCCCCCTCCCCCTGAGTTGGGCTTCCAGATATTCAACCGTGTCGGCGAACTGGGAGAAGACCAGCACCTTGCGCTCCGGGAAAGTCTCAGTCAGGAGCGAGTGAAGCGCGTCGAGCTTGGCGTCTTTGGCGGGGTCCCACGCTCCGTAGGTCTGGAGTAATTTCAGTAGGGCCTTGGAGTCCGACTGAAGCTCGCTCTCCAGAGAACTCTCGAATAAGTCGGCGCGTAGCCACTTGAAACGGCCACTGTATCGCCCCTGGTACCCTGCGTATATCCGGGCTGCTCGTTCCTCGAAGTCGGAGGCAGTCCAAGCGCCGTCGGTCTTCTCAACCGCTTCATCCTGATCATCGTCGTCAGGGTCGGAAAGTGAGCCTCTTGCCTGGTCTGCGTCCTCGTCAGTGAATCGGGAGTCCAGCATCTCGGCGTCCTGAGTTCCAAGGGGCAGAGGGAGTCCATTCCTGATGGCGTGCAGGAAGACATAGTTGCGGAGAACGTGCCGCTCAACTGATTGCAGAAAGGCCGCTCCGCTACTCTCCAGGCGTTTGAACAGGTTCGTGCGACAGAACCCGATGAGCCGTTTGCCAGCCCGTGACAGGTCACTGATCTGCCTCTCCTCTTCCTTTGTGGGTGGCGTCACAGGGTTATCCAGTACCTTGTTGCCGAGTCCGTACCTCGGCAGGTGCAACTCCTTAACTATTTCGACCACGCTCGGCGAGTACAGCTTGGCGTACTGGTCGTTGGAGTCAGACTCGTCGATGGCGAACCTGACCGTCTTTGGCACACGGGTGGGGAAGAAAGACCTGCTCCCGTCTTCGTAGGTCAGAAACTTCCTGCCTGTCTCCGAGTCCGTCTCGGCGTAGTTGTCCTGGATGAAACTGCGGGTGCGGCGCACGAGATAGAGGCGCATCAGATCGCGCCAGTCGTCAGCGTATTCGCTGAACTCAAAGGCCGACAGGGTGCGGGGCGATGCTTGGTGCCGCCTGCTGAACTCCACTTCGCCCTCCTCTCGGAGAAGTCGTTCGGGGCGGATGCCAAGATCCTGGTCATCCTCCACGAAGATGCGGAGTTGGCTGGACAGGTCCAGGTACGTTTTGTTGTAGGGTGTGGCCGACAGGAGGATACACTTGCTCTCATTGGCTCGCACGTACTCCTGGATCGCACGGTAGCGACGGCCCTCGCGGTTGCGCAGATTGTGGCTCTCGTCGATGACGACAAGTCGGTAGCGGCGCAACTTGGGCAACTCTCCAAGCACCCTGCTGATAGACAGTACCCTTGCCCGCAACTGGTATTGATAAACGTAGTCTTCCCACATGGGGACAAGGTTCTTCGGGCATATGATGAGCGTCTCCAACCCGTAGTCGTCCTCGAAGATGCGAGCGACGGCGGTGGCCATTAGCGTCTTGCCAAGTCCCACCACGTCCCCGATGAGTACACCGTTGCGTTTGTTCAGGTGATGAGCCGCTATCTTGACTGCGGCGGCCTGAAAGTCGAACAGCCGATCTCCAAACACCTTCGGAATCCTGAACTCGGCAAGGCCGGCGCGGGCCTCGTTGGAGAGGTGGTAGGCCATCTTGAGGTAGACGTGGTACGGAGGTATCAGCGCCTCCCGCGCCCAGCTATCTTCGATGATTTGGACCAACTCATCCGTGATGTCGACGCAGAACCGGTCGTTCCACCTGTCCTCGAACCATTTCTTGAGCTTCAGCGTGGCGTCATGATCCAGCACGTCCACGTTCAACTCGCCCTGCCCGGCGAGGCCCGCAAACGTCAGGTTACTGCTTCCCAGGTAGCCCACGATGGGGTTTATGGGATCGTTGCGGTGGAGCAGGTAGAGCTTGGCGTGCAGAGGATGACGCAGGAAGAGCTTGACTATGACCTTCTTGGCGCGAAGTTGAGCGGCCAATCGCCGTAGGGTACGCTCATCCGCGTTGGTGGGTGCGCCCATGGTGAGTTGCTGGCGCAACTGCTCAGCCAACTGGACTCTGAGCCGGTGGGCCGTCTGGTTGTCCATGCCCCGATTGCCGTTCAGAAGGCTGAGGGATTCCCGAAGCTCGTCATGGGGCAGACGTTGCATCCCGATCAGGACACGGCATGGGCCGTCGCCAGGTTCCCAGCGGTCGATGCATGGAGCGAGATCTCCCCAACCCCGCAGGTTGAAGTAGCCGACGCAGAAGTCCGC
>JAAXHZ010000203.1 GCA_012270625.1 Dehalococcoidia bacterium
ATTCTGACGGAGTCTCTCTTCGTCTCATTGCTGTGCCTGCTGACAGGCTGCCTGGCGCTGGTGACGTTGCGGCCCACATGGTACCTTGCCGCAGCCGCAGCCTTGGCTTGTGGTCTGGCGATAACGGTTCGCCCAGCGGCGGTCAGCCTGCTGGTTGTCTGGCCATTCCTGTTCTGGCTCATTTGGAGACGTTGCGATAATCGACGGATAGCGCTGGTGACGGCGGTTATCGTGCCCATTGCCCTCTGTCTGATGGTCGAGAACGTTTTATGGCATGTAAACCACGACTCCGAATTTCGTCCCAATCTCGGCGACCGGCACCTGTTCGCCAAGGCGCTGATGATCGAATCCGAGCCTCTGCTGTCCGACCCTGAGTTGGCTAGCATCCTTGCCGAGGGACGAAGAGTGATGGCGTCTGGGCGGGAGCTGATCTCCGGGGCGCCTAGCCACTACGCGCGAACGAGGCTGCTGGTGGATTTCGAGGTATCTGCTCAGCACTCTACGTATTGGCGTGTGTTTGCTCAGGATGTAAGAGCAATAGCCCAGCAGAGAGAAATCGGGGAGTACGATGTTCTCGCAAAGATGGGGCGTCCTGCACTGCTGAGTGCTCCGGCTGCCTGGCTGAGAAATGCTCTCGATCACTATTGGGGACTCTGGTTTCCGTACTGGGCATACGCCAGCCCTGCGGTGCTGGCAGAGTACCAGGCGTACATCGAGGACGTGGAGCCTAATCCCCTTTTTGAAAACAGACCAATCTTCCAACACAAAGAGCCGCCAGGGCCCGCGCTACGGGTGCTGATCCGGTTGACTCTAGGCATAGGATTGCTGATCTCGACGCTAGCGATAGGGCTGGCGGCATTTCAGTGGATGCGTTCGCGCTCACCGGACAGCAGATTGGTGGTTGCCGCCTTGTGCGGGCTGGCGGTTCACGCGCACTTTCTGCTGGTTGGACTGATAGGTGTGGTGGCGACACGCTACGCCGGGGCCATGGGGCCACTTCTGGCGACGTGTGGCGCGCTGCTTGTCCACTGGGGGATCGAGCAAGCCTACCGCGCCGAGTGGAGACGTTTCTCGGTATGGGCCAAGTCGCACAGGAGAGCAGCCCAATGACTTGCCGCGATCTCAGGCTGGCCGTACTTCTGCCATGTCGCAACGAAGAAGCCACCATAGCTGACGTGGTCGAGTCCTTCAAACGAGCGCTTCCAGACGCGCAAGTGTACGTGTACGACAACGCCTCTACCGATGCCACGTCTGAGAGGGCCTCTACCGCTGGCGCAGTGGTACGATCGGAGCCTCTGGCAGGCAAGGGCAACGTGGTACGGCGAATGTTCGCCGACATCGAAGCGGATATCTACATCATTGCCGACGGCGATGGCACCTATGAGGCCGCTGCCGCTCCGACTATGGTGGATAAGCTGCTTGCTGACAACCTGGATATGGTGGTCGGAGTACGGGTCGAGGCCGAAGGTCAAAACGCCTACCGATCTGGGCATAGAATGGGCAACGCCCTGCTCAACCGACTGATCAACGCGCAGTTTGGGGGAGTTTTCACGGACATTAGCTCAGGCTATCGAGTGATGTCACGGCGGTTGGTCAAGTCTTTTCCTGCTTTATCTCAACAGTTCGAGATCGAACCGGAGATAGCGGCGCACTGCGCGCACCTGCAGCTGCCGTGCGCCGAGCTTCCCACACTCTATGTCGAGCGACCGACGGGCAGTGAAAGTAAATTGCGCACACTTCGAGACGGCAGACGCGCTCTACTCACGATAGGGCTGCTTGTAAAAGAGGTGCATCCATTCCGTCTTTTCTCCATCGTCGGCGCCGCTCTCGCGGTGGCCTCGCTCATCCTGGCCGTTCCTATTACATCCACCTACTGGCAGACAGGATTGGTGCCACGTCTCCCCACGGCGGTACTGTGCGCCAGCTTGGGACTGGCGGCATTTGGCAGCTTTCTGGTGGGCATCATTCTGGATAGCGTAAGCAGGGGACGGCGAGAGATGAAGCGAATGGCGTATTTACGCTACCCGTCGGTCCTGGAAGTATGCCAAACTCGGCGGCAGTCGGCGCAAACGGATAAATCAGACGCCAGGTCGAATTGCGACTGAAGGTTCAGCCAGAATTGGGGTTCTACTCCGAACCAGTGTCCGAACCGTAGAGCAGTGTCGCTGGTCACCGAGCGCTTGCCCGCGATGATCTGGGAGACACGGTTCGGCGGAACATCGATCTGGCGCGCAAACGTAGTTGGGATCACGTCCATCTCGCCTAGTTCGTCCTTCAGAATCTCTCCGGGGTGAACAGCGCGCTTGAACATAGTCCGCCTCCCTTCTGGTCTCAATGATAATCTACGATCGCGCCAGTTCACAGCGGGGACGGCCACCGCGAGGCCATACCCGGATCTCACCCCTCCCTGTCCGTGCGTATTCTCAGCACTGTGCCGGCGACACTCAGCGACAGCGGAGCGAAGCAGACTATGGTCAGCGCGAGTCCCAGGTCGCCGGTGGTGTCCTGGAGTATCCCAGTGACGAGCGGGCCGAGAAACGTGCCGAGCGAGCTCATGGTCATCACCAGCGATGTGCCGACAGCCACCTCTCTGGGTCTGATACCGGGTATGTAGAACGGCACCGAGCTCAGAATGGGCCAGAATCCCCAGCCAATCCCGTTGAGGGCGGAGACGACCAGGAGCGCGGGAATAGACTCTACGCGGATCATCACCAGGTACGTCACCACCATGATGACGCCGAGAAACTGGAGGACGTTCTTCCTGCGCGCCGCTCCGATCGACATGACCGCGAAGCTGAGCGCGACTCCCGCAAGCCCGCCTACCAGGATGCCCAAACCCAGTATCACACCTGACCAGTTCAGCGAGACATCGCTCGTCGTCAGCATGAGCGTCGGGTAGAAGTTCAAAAACGCTGCCCAGCCCATCGTCGCGCCAGTGAAGCCGAGTCCGGCGATCCAGAGGTCTCTGTATCTCAGCACCCGTCTGAGCAGCTCGACCTGCCCGCCTCGCCGCTGGACGGCCTCAGAGTCCGGCTCCCGCTCCTGACCGACTGCCAACCAGAGCAGTATCAGCACGACAATCGCGGCGGCGAACGCCAGCAGCACCGTGCGCCAGCTGTCGCCGACTCCGGTGAGGATGAACGGCGTGGCGGCGAGCCCACCTCCGACGACGATTCCGAACAGCGCATTGTACACGCTGTTTACGACGATGAATTCTCGCGGAGCGAACCACTGGTGCATCAGCAGCGCGCGCGCCGGCTCTCGCGCCATTGTCGTAATCCCAAATCCCAGGCGTCCGATGATCAGGACAGCGAAGTTGGGAGACCATGCCTGTACCGACATTAGCAGCGCCCCAGCGGCCAGGGTCACTGTCGTCAGCATCTTCGGTCTGAACTGCGAGGTCCACCAGCTCAGCGGGAGTGCAAGGACAAGATTGCCAACGAAGGCAGATGACCCCAGGATCCCCTGGTGTGTGGGACTGAGATCGAGGTCGGCGCTGATCGACGGCAGCAGCACCCCAACCGTTATCGCCATCATAAACGCGGCGACGCTCGCGACAAGCAGAAGCCCCAGGATCGTCCACCTGTGTCCAAGCAAGCTCGGACGGTGAGTCATTTGCGCTCTCAAGTCCGCTCCATAAGCATCTGCCTTCAAATCGAGAAGAGGTAGGGCTAGTCCCGCGTCGCCCTCTTGGCGCCGAATCCGGGAATAGCCGCTACTTCGCCGAATCCTTATAACACGGTTGAGAAAACGGTACAATTGGAGCAGCCTGCCAAACGGCGGATCTTAACAAAACCCAACGTACAGGAGTTGAGTATCAAATGGACTTGGAACTTCAGGGCAAGAGGGCCCTCATCACCGGCGGGAGCAAGGGAATCGGTAAGGCAATCGCGATGGAGCTGGCGCGGGAGGGCGTGGACGTCGCTATCGCAGCACGCTCGAAGGACGTGCTGGACGCTGCCGCCGCCGAGATCGCGGCTGAGACCGGTCGAAAAGTGATCGGTATTCCCACCGACACGACAAGCTGGGACGACGTCCAGAACATGGTGGACACCACCGTCAAAGAGCTAGGCGGCGTGGACATCCTGGTGAACAACGCGGCCATGGTCGGCGGCCAGGTTCAGGGCAGCCTGGAGGAGGCGCAGGAGAAAGACCTCATCGAGGACCTCGACACCAAGGTCGT
>JAAXHZ010000204.1 GCA_012270625.1 Dehalococcoidia bacterium
GACGGTCTCCAGCGTGAACAATCTCGACTCCGGCGTCAGCACGGCACGGCGCAGCCAGAAGAAGTACGACACCGTGGCGCCGACAGCGATGAGCGCAGCCAGGATATGCAGGGTCAGAAGGACTTGTATTGTGGTCATGGCTCAGACCGTCATGGAGCAGGCGCATCCGCCTGGTCCGCATCCGCCGCATCCGCCCGCGCCGGCAATGGCCCCAACCGAGCCGGAGCCGTCGGACGCGAACGCCGCGAACACCGACAGCTTCCGTTCAGAGTCGCCCTCGCATATCGGGCAGGGAGCATCGTCGTCCATGCAGCTCATCGGTCGCAGCTTCTCGAATCTGTGGCTGCAAGTGTTGCAGACATACTCGTAGATTGGCATTGTCTATCCCCCTCGCGGGATACATTCCCGGATGCTGTCCATATTCTAGGTTCGGCCGGAATACATGGTCAACCGGGATTACACTTCCCGCAGCTCGATTACGCCTGCCGAACCTAGCGCGTTTGGATCGTTATCGTCGGGTCCTGTAGGGCCTCCGCGTCTTGCCTTTCCGCTCCAGTCCTCGATTCGCACTTCGACCAGGGTGGTAACGCCGAGGTCTGCCGATGGGGGTACGTTGTAGTCGTGGCCCAGTGTTCGCCCAGGGAAGTATCGCTGCACCATGTCGTCGAATATCTGCGACTTCTCCGACTCGTCGGTTACCTCCCGCGCTTCTCCGAAGACCATCGTGCTGCGGTAGTTCATCGAGTGGTTCATCGCCTTGCGAGAGTACACCAGGCCATCGGTGAGCGTCACCGTCACACAGACGGGAGCGCCGGTGGAGAGAAGCTTCATCGCCCTGCTGCGGACAGAGCCGTGCAGATACAGCGTCTCCGGTGTCCGCTGATCGAAGTGGTACGACAGTGGTATGACATAGGGCATTCCATCGTCTATGAATCCCACGTGTGCGACCATTCCGTCTGACAGTATCTGCGCGGTCTCTTCCGGAACGGCGCGTTCCGGGTGGTTTCTGATTCGCGTCCGTTCGGTAGGTGTGATCATGTATCTCCTCCAGCTTATGCTCTGAAAGTATAGACGAGACACTCCAGGTCGGTGAAGCTGTCCCAGTATATTCTGTGAGTCGTTGCAGGCTGTTTCAAGTGGATGACGTGACTATGACGAGGATGCCGAGTTGATAATGAAGTTGGTATGATGTTGGCCCAAGCAGGGGGGACACAATGAAGACTGGACCGACTCAACATGTTCCACCTGTCCAGGATTTGGACAGGGTGGACGCCGTCTTGCTCGGACTGCTCGCTGCGATGGGTGAAGAAGTGCTCAGGACAAAGATGGTCAAGCTGACCTACCTTCTCGATGACCTCAGCTTCCGGCATGATGACGTGACAATCACTGGATTCGACTATCATTGGGACCATCATGGGCCCAATGCGGTCGGGAATGAGATAGTGAAGAGGCTCGACGCGATGAGCCAGAGGGGGTTAGCGCTCACCCGTGAGATTCTCGTTCCATCTGGGTACCGTGCCCGCGGCTACCAGATCGCAGATCGGGTCGAGATTGCCAATCTTCCGCTGACTGTAGATGACTGGGCACTCATCCATTCTGTGGTCTATACATATGGCCGCATGAGCCGTGCGGATATAATACGGGCATCCAAGCAGACCATACCTATGCAGAATGCCAAGCAATATCAAAGGATCGAGTTCCGACGCGATCCCGATATCGATGCGCTCAAGCGGTCTTTTCTCGATGATCCGGGGTTCCTCGAGATGATTATGACTGCCGCTGACTCTGAACGAATTACGTTTGAAGAACTGCGAGAGGTCGTTGCCAAATCAACTGACCTTTAGCGATACTGCCAGGCGCTTCTACGAGGCGCTCGATGAACACAGCCGCGCTTCTTTAGATCAAGCCATTGAATACATTAGGAACGCCCCTTTTCCGCATGGCAATCTGATTTCTCGTGAGAGCCGTCCGCCAGTCGTCTTATACTTCTACAATGACGGAGTGTGGCGAATTGGATACGGACTTTCATTCCACTCGGCCCATGTCAGATACTTTATTGAAATCTTTGCTATTGCTCACGTATGAGATTCCCGAGAGGTCTGATCCATGAATTTGACACAGGTTTTACCGGACGAGAGAGGACGCTTCGGCCAGTTCGGAGGAAAGTTCGTGCCTGAGACGCTCATGGGCGCGATTCACGAGCTGGAGGTCGAGTACAGGGCCGCAAGGGCGGACGAGGAGTTCCAGGCCAGGCTCCAGCTCCTGTCCCGCGACTACGTCGGCAGGCCGACGAAGCTGTATTACGCCGAGAACCTCACCCGCGAACTCGGAGGCGCGCGCATCTTCATCAAGCGCGAGGATCTCGCCCATACCGGCGCGCACAAGATCAACAACGCGCTCGGCCAGGGTCTGCTGGCGCAGCG
>JAAXHZ010000205.1 GCA_012270625.1 Dehalococcoidia bacterium
ACCGCTGATAACGACGACGACGATGACGAGAAGCAGACAGTCGATATGCGAATTCCTATTGCCATCCTCAAGGCCGGCCTGCACCTCCCCGGCATTCTCCCCAACGCCGTGTCGAATGGTATCAATCGCGCCTTAGCAGAGCAGGGCGTAGGCCTCGATGTCCGCAAACTGAAGCATCGCGACATCGACCTGCTGATCCAGACCTTGCAGAATATAGAGATCGATGTCAGCTCAGCAGACCAGCGTGTCTTGATCTATGTCGAATAGGACACGAGCATAACCTCCTTCTCGGCGCCGGACTCTGGAAGCTCCGCTGGCGCGAGAGCTAGGCCCGCCCCTTCGTCTCTAAAAGTCGTCCAATCGGTCTCAAGATTCCCATTGATACGGCGTCTGTCTAATGCTACTCTAAAATAGAGAACGCTTGTACTGATAACGTGATTTTGGAGGCCCATACAGCTAATGGAATATGCAGTCCAGACCGAGGGAATCGCTCGGTCATTTGGAGACGTCAAAGCAGTAGATGGAATCGATCTACACATACCAAGCGGCGAGATATACGGATTCTTGGGACCGAATGGGGCAGGGAAGACCACGCTCGTTCGGATGCTCATAACGCTGCTGATGCCGACCGCCGGTCGCGGCGCCGTGGCCGGGTACGACATAGTCAGGCAGTCGAATGACATCAGGCTCCGCATCGGCGCGGCGCTTCAGGAAGCCGCACTCGATCCTAAGCAGACTGGACGCGAGATTCTGAGACTTCAGGGCAGGCTCTACGGGCTGTCCCGGCGTGAGGTCAACGCTCGACTGGACAACCTGGCCGGTCTCATCGACATCGGAGACGCAATCGACCGGTTCGTAGGCACTTACTCCGGAGGGATGAAGCGCCGACTCGACCTTGCCGCGGCTCTGATTCACAATCCGCAGATACTGTTCCTCGATGAGCCGACGACCGGACTCGACCCGATCAGCCGCAATCGCGTGTGGGAAGAAGTGCGGCGAGTCAACAGTGATCTCGGCGTCACTATCTTCCTGACTACACAGTACCTCGAAGAGGCCGACACGCTCGCCGATCGAGTTGGAATCATCAACCGCGGCAGGCTCATGGCCGAAGGCACGCCCTCCAGCCTGAAACGCTCGCTTGGCAACGACGTTATCATCGCTCAGGTGGATGGCCACGCAGAGGAGGCCCGCGAAGCCGTCACCGGCCTTCCCGGAGTCGCCGCCGTCGAGACCCGGGGAAGCGAAGTGCTGATTCAGGTCTCCAACGGCGCGGCCGCAATCAGCGGCGTCGCCCTGGCGCTGAACCAGAGAAGCGTCGATGTCAGCGAGATCATTCTCCGCACACCAACACTTGACGATGTCTTCCTCAGCGTGGCCGGTGCGCGCATGGAGGAAGAGGCCGAGCCCGAAGAGGAGCCGTCACCCGTCCGCTGATCACCGACACCCCATACCTCATTCACAATACGGAGTACCCATTTGAACCCTGCGACTTTGACACAGACACACATACGCGCGCGCCACGCCGGATTCTTCTCCGATGTACTCTCCGTCGCCATCCGCGCCCTGCGCTCGATCCCCCGGGACCCTGAAGCGATCTACCCTGCCTTGTTCATACCGGTGTTCTTCTTCGCGATCAACGTAGGCGCGTTGCAGGACATGGCCGAACGCATTCCGGGAGTTGACTACAAGGCGTTTCAGCTGCCGGTCGCGATAATCTTCGCGGTCACTGGAATTTCACGGGCAGTCACGCTCGTCACCGACATTCAAACCGGCTACTTCGACAGACTGGCGCTTACGCCGGTCAGTCGGCTGGCGCTGCTTCTCGGACTCACAGTCGCCGACTTTACACTTGTCGTTGCGCTCACACTTCCGGTAATAGCCATAGGATTCATTGTAGGAGTCACGTTCGCATCGGGACCGCTCGGCCTGCTGCTGTTCATCCTGATGTCGGGGCTCTGGGGCCTGGTATTCACCGGGTTCCCATACGCGATCGCTCTCAAGACCGGCAACCCGGCGGCGGTGAACTCCAGCTTCCTTCTGTTCTTCCCGTTCGTGTTTCTAACGACGGTGTTCGTCCCGAAAGAGGCTATGACCGGCTGGCTGGCAACTGTTGCGACCTACAACCCGGTCACTTATCTGCTTGCCGCGCTCCGTTCGCTCATAGTCACAGGCTGGGACGTCCAGGATCTACTGGGAGGCTTCGCATGCATCGCCGGGGTCGGCTTGATCAGCGGCCCTCTCGCCCTTGCCGCCCTCCGAGGCCGCACCCGCAGGCGGTGATCCACGTTGACTTGACGCGACTTTACCCGACTATCTGCGATGCCACGTTATCCCTTGCTCGGATACCTCGTCCAGAATTGGCGAACGCCTCCCTGACCAGTGAATGCCGAGATAGTGCTTGGCGCGCGTTGTCGCGAGGTACAGCAGCTTCTTGTTGAACAGGGTATCGCTGAACGAATCGTTGACGCCCATCACCATCACCGCGTCGTACTCCAGCCCCTTCACGTCTGGTATCCGCGCAAGAATTGTCTGTGAGTTGTCGGTATGCCGATCGCCAATATCAACGATCCTTTCATATCCTCGCTCAGTGCAGAACTCCCGGAACCGATTAAGGTTCTGAGCGTCTCTTGCCAGTATTGCGATGACCGAGTCCTCCTGCAATACCGTCAATCGAATCCTCTCCACGTCGTCGAGCACGGCCTCGTACATTGCAGACAGGTTTCTTGAACGGCTGTACTCCACTCGAGCGCCCTCTCGCTCGAACGGGATGGGTGCCGCGATGTTCCTGTCGAACGTCCTGAGGATTCTGTTGGTGAACACCGTTATCTGCCTGGTCGATCTGTACGATCTGCGAGCGCGCTGAACCGCGATCTCGGATCTTCCGAAGACCCGCTCCACGTCGCGCCATCTCTCTATTCCGCGATAGGGTGTGAGCCTCTGCGCAGTGTCTCCCAAGATGGTGAACCAGTTGTTCGATGAGCTTATCCCTAGCAGCTTGAATTCGATAGGAGATATGTCCTGCGCCTCGTCAACTACGATGTGCCTGAACCTGCTCTCGATTGTCCCGTTCATCAGGTGGTCGAGGTAGGTAAGCGCACCCATGTCAGCATCGCCAAACACGTTGATACTGTCGTCACTGACAGACTCTGCTAGTGTCTGCGCGTCTTCGGCGCTCAGCCTGTCTCCGGCCAGTGTGAGCATCTTCTCCGTATCTGATAGTAGCGTTATGTACTCCTGTCGGAAGTCTATGTGTGGCCAAGCCGGTTCACACCACGCTATGACAGCATTCCTTATGAGCCTCCTCCCCCTCTCGATTTCGTTGCGTTCGCGTCTCTCTCGCTCCAGCGACTCACGACCACCGATTCTCCTCTGCGCTCCGGCGCGGCGCGCCCGAATGCCAACGGGACCGCGCTGTTCGACCAGCCCGCTGATTCTACGAATGAACTCCTCTCTCTGGCGATTGAGGAACAGTTGGCTCGCTCGTCCCGGCAGAACTTCTCTTAATGCATCTCTGACCTGCTCCCTGGTCACTCTCACATTGGAATCCGGCCCCAGGACAGGCCCCAGATTCCGGCAACTCCGCCTGATCTCGGCTGTCATATCTGCTACGTGCTTGTCCATGGCGTCCGCCATAGCCAGCGACCCCTTGAAAGTCTCGACCTTCTCATCGAAGTCTCGAACTTCGCCCCTGCTCAGCAAGTTGTTCCAGATTCTCGGTCTGAAGCGCACCCGACTGTCTGACAGCTTTTCGCCGAGCCATTCGCTGAACCTTACACGATGCACGCCCGCGGCCACGCCGAGCCCAGGCAGAATGTCGTCGGCATTCTCCAGAAATGCCTGCGATGGTCCCACGAGAAGTGTCGTATCGGGAGTTGGGCGCTCGCGTTCGGCAATGTCACTGAAAGGAGATAGCAGATAGGCGATCCTATGAAGCCCGATTTCGCTCTTGCCGCTGCCCGCGGAACCCTGAACTATTACCACGGTGTCATCGACATTGGCGATGCTCTCATACTGATCAGGCTCGATCGTCTCGACGATGACCGTCAGCTGTCCGTCGTCGGGGCCTGTGCTGCTTAGCTGACTTGCCAAAAGCTCCTGCCTTGCCGAGTCTGCGGCCGGCAGCATACGCCTGAAGATGTCGCTTAGGTCTTCGAGATTCCCTTCCCGGATACGCAGATGTCGCTTGAGGTCCACACGTGTCGCAATGTACCCTCTCGGCGCTGTGTACCCATCCTCGGAGCTCTGCGTGTACCACAGCCTTCCAACGGGCGCGGTCCAGCTGAAGACATCCTTGTCTAGGATACTCGTCCCACCCAAGTAGATAACTCGGATTGGTATAGAAGTTCCATCTGACCCCTCTGAGTCTGGGACTGCGTCACCTTCGCGTCTATGGTAGTAGTCGAGACGTCCAAAGTACGGTTGATCCAAGGCTGTCCAGAAGCTGTCAGACTGCGCCTGCAGGACTCGCTGGATTTCATCGGCGGTCTGCTGGTGGTCCGCCGTCGCTGGCATCTGAGCCTCCAGCCGACTGTGCTCCTCCTTGATGAACTGCATGACATCGGCCAGCTTCCGACTCTCCTCGTCGAAAGCCTGCTCAGCCCGCCGGGCTTCTGCCTCATGCTGGTCCATCCTGACCTCCTTCATCATTGCTGGGTCACCTGCTGTGCGTCATCAGTTGCGCCTGCTCCAATCTTCAAACCACAGTATGTGCTCCCGTAATCTCATGTCGGATAGGTGACGCCGATTGCTATGCCCGATATGCCAAGCCTGATGCTGCCGACACCAGTACGCTTGGATGTCGTCACAGACGAGCCGATGGTTATGCTCACTGACCGCCTTTGTCGCCTCTATGTATGAGTAAGCCCTCTTCGTAGTGCACGATCGTCTCACTGGCCTAAACCCGATCGATCTGTAAATGTCGCCGCGTCTTCTCAAGTCATCTTCCTCCCAGGGCTCTCTGTAGCCCAATTTGTGCACCGGCCGACCGGAAAGTTGTGTCAAAACAGCCGAACCTGTCTCGGTTGCTTGTTTGCGTGAGTCCTGTATCCTACAGCCTGCTCGTTACCTCACCACGGCACGTCATCCTCGTCTTCGTCCTCCAACTCATCATTCCCATCCGTCGCCTCGATATTCGACTGCTTCGGTTCAGAATGCTGACCCTCCTCCAGACCTTCGAAGTATCGTAATGTCGTCTCCAACGCTTGAATGTCTCTATCGATGCGCCGTTTCTGTTCTTGGAGCCTCTGGATCTCCGCTCGAAGATCGCTTATCGTTGATGGGCTGACCATGTACTCTTCCTCACTAGGCTGTCGTGATTAGTCATGGTAATCCTACATCACTCACCCTGCGCTCGCCTCTTTCACCCAACGTCCGGTCACAACACACGCGAAAAGGCGGACCCAACCGGGCCCGCCCTCAATTCTTGGCTCCGCTGGAACGGGGCCGTCAGCCAAGCAACTCCTTGACTGCCCTAACGAACTCGCGCGCTGTTTCGACAGCCGAGGCGACATCACTTTCAGTGAAGTCCACCTCCAGCTGGTAGTCGCTCTGACGGCGAAGCTCATAGGTCTCGCCCAGCGCTCCGGCCAGTGTCGCATCGAACATGCCTGTCGTGACGTAGCGCAAACCAAACTGGTTAGCGACACCCCCGTGCGTTCTTGGAGGCCTACTATCGGTTCTCGCCAACGCAGCGGACGCGGCATAGAACATCGCGTAGTATGCTCGTCCGGCGGCGTTTCTCAGACTGCCCCTGTCCAGCGAATACTCGGCATCACCGAGCGCTTCGTCCGCAAGTTCCAGGAAGCGGGTTACGCGCCTCTCCATCATGACCTCGATCTCCGAGTCGGACATCCGAGCGCTGTCAGCACGTGCCTTCGAGAAGATACCCGTGTCATATAGGACCACTCCGTCTTCTATGATGTTCATGATCAGAGGCGAGCCCAGCTTCAGGAACTTCAGAAACTCGCTCCTGTCGTATGCGGTTGTCTCAACGAAGAACTGGTACCCAGTCTCTTGCGCCTGGTCGAACTGGACATTCCTGATTTCCCTTCCGATGCTGTCATCAGCCGACCCAACGACCAGCACATCGACATCGCTGTCGGGCTTGGCTTCCCCCCTTGCGACCGACCCATACAGCACGATCGATCCCACTCGATCCCCGAGCGCAGTCCGAACCCGCCGAGCAAAGTCCTCAGCGGCCGTCCTGAGCCTCTCGGTGTAAGTCGTCTCGGTCATTGATGGAGTCCTGACCATCTCCGGTCGTCTGGTGTGGTCTCAATAACCTGGAGGAGGGCGAAATCCGGAGAACTCGGCCTCCAGGAGAGAAGCGAACTGTATTGGCGTGTGGTCTTCCAGATACGGCCCGACAGCCTGTAGGCCTATGGGCAGGCCTGAACGAGTCAAGCCCACTGGAAACGCGGTCGCAGGCTGACCGCACAGCGTGGCAACTGCGGGGTACACGGTCTGTAGTCCGTATGGTACTTCAGAGCCGTTGACATCCAGCGTTCGCCTGGGCCACGGCGCATCTGTGTGTGGAAACGCCGGAACAATGGTTATCGGGGCGATAACCACGTCCCATGCTGTGAAGAACTCACGGTACGCCTTGCGATAAAGCTCCCTCTCCTGGAGCCATCCTATGAAATCTACTCCGGTGGCTTCGATGCCGTTTGCCATAGCGATCTGGAACTCGTCGCCGGTCGCGCGCATGTTGTCAGCGAGATGGTGTCGCTCTTCGACGCTTCCAGACGAGGTCATCAGCCCCAGGATGGACGAATACACTCGTTGATGGCCGAGCAGGTCTCCAAAGATCGAGGGCTGCGTCTCCTCGACGGATGCGCCCCTATCTATTAGTTCCTCTACAAGGCGTTCTTGAGCGGCTAGAATCTCGTCATCCACTGGAAGCCATTCGATAGGCGGCATCACGGCTACCCGGAAGTCTGAAAGTCTGGTGTGCCTCGGTGGTGGAATCTCTAGTTTCCAGGCAACGTCTTCACCAACGTCTGGACCGGAAACTACGTCGAGTCCGAGCGCCAGGTCTTCAGCCGTGCGAGCGAGTGGCCCCTGGACAGCCATGGTCGCGGCCGGATTAGGAATAGGAGAACCTGGGAAGTGTCCGCTTCGGGCAAGGGCCGTCTCACTAGGCTTGTGTCCATAGACTCCGCAGAAGGCGGCTGGAACTCGAATCGAACCTCCTATGTCGCTGCCGAACTCCAGAGGTGTCAGGCCTGCGGCAACGGCGGCGGCGCCCCCGCCTGTGCTTCCTCCAGGGGTTCGGTCCAGGTCCCAGGGGTTGTTCGTGCGGCCAAAGATCGGGTTCGAGGACTGCCAGTCCGCAGCATACGGTGGAACATTGGTCTTGCCCATGATGACCGCGCCTGCCTCCCTTACACGGGCCACAAGGCGAGAGTCTAGCTCAGGCACGCGGTTGGCAAACGCCTCGACGCCTGCCGTGCCGGGGAGCCCAGCGACGTCGATACAGTCCTTGATTGTGAGAGGAAGGCCGAGTAGAGGCGCGTCCACTCCTCTGGTCCTGTCAGTGTCTGTCTTTTCCGCGACCGTACGCGCGTGGTCGTAGTCTGGGGTAACGATCGCATTCAGCGTCGGATTGAATTTCTCGATACGCTCCAGGTGGAACTCCAGGAGTTCCGAGGCGGACACCACTCGATTCTGGAGCGCTCGCACCATGGAGACCGCTGAGGAATACGGCTCAAACTTGAAATCCGTCATTCGATCACCTCTATGAACGAATACGGCGGGTCCGCAAGGGCCCGCCGTATTCTTCTCTGTGCGGTTTTTCGCCCGGCCTACGTCGTAAACAGTATCGGGTTCCTCATCGGAGGCGCGATCTGGCCCTCATCCAGCTCGTCGAATTCCTTCTGGTAGATCTGTATGCGGTGCTGACCGAAGTCGCAGATGAACAGCCGGAACTCCGAGTCCACCCTGACGCAGCACGGTGCGTTGAGCCTCTTGGTTGGTTCCAGGTCCGCCATCTCTCGCAGTCTCAGCGTCACTGTGTTTGCGAGGATGTACTGCCTGCCCGACCTGGAGAGGTTCGCGTCCCCGATGAACTGCTCCACGAAGCGGCCCTCGGCGGTGAACATCTGCACTCGGTCGTTCAGCCAGTCGGCCACGTATATGTCGCCGTGCGCATCGACCGCTACCGACGCTGGCCTGTTGAACTGGCCCTTATCTTTGCCCTGCGAGCCGATGCTCATCACGAACTCACCGTCGGCCGTGAACTTCTGCACACGGTCGTTGCGCCAATCGGCGACGTACATGTCGCCCAGTTCGTCCAGCGCAACGCCCCACGGCATGTTCAGCTCGCCCTCGGCGTCGCCGCGTCCATTGTCGATGGTCTGGAGATGAGCGCCGTCCCGGCTGAAACGCTGAATGCGGTGATTCATCGTGTCTGAGAGTACGATATTTCCATCAGCGTCGAACTGCATCGAAGATGGACGGTCTAGCTGGCCCGGCTTCGAGCCATGCTCGCCCCACGTGTCGAGAACCGTACCGTCTTTGTCCATGATCGTGACGTTGTGCTTAGCCTCGTCGGAGACATACAAGTTCTCGTCCTCGTCCACGAGCAGAGACGCCGGCCAGGTGAACTGGCCCGCTCCTCTGGTACCCAGATTCTCATCGTCCCAGTCGATGACTCGCACTTCAGTGCCGAGGCCGCCGCGAGTCAAGACGTAAACGTTCTCTTCTCCAAACCCGATGTCCACCGGATTGGATGTCACTCGACGCTGGCCCAACGTCATGTAGTATGGATAGCCCGCTCTGAGAAGGGCATACGGTCTGCTCATCGAATCACCTCCGCTCCTGAGCCCTGATGACTGGAACCCAGCGCCTACTTGAACGGGTTGATCTGCTCGTAGTGCCCGCCCACTATCGGCGCGGCCTCGACACCCAGCCACTGCTCCAGGAGCGTGCCGTAGATGCCGCGGTAGTCGATGGTGTGCTCAAGGTCTTCACCGTTCGCCCATCGGCTCTGCTCCAGCGACGGATACTCCGAGTAGAGTCCGCCGGCGACCGGCTTGCCTATGATGAACGCGCCTCCGCCGGAGCCGTGATCGGTACCCGAACCGTTGTCGTAGATGCGCCGTCCGAACTCAGTAAACACCAGCATGACCACGTTGTCGTCGGCGTCATGCTCTTCGATATCGTCGAAGAAGTCGTGGATGGCGCCGGACAGATCGCCGATCAGCTTCGGGTGCGTGGGGACCTCGTTCGCGTGCGTGTCATATCCGCCGTGTTGTGTATAGAAGATACGAGTGCCCAAGTCTGCCGTATGGACCCGCGCGACATCGCGCAAGCTCTTCGCGATTGGGTTGTCCGCGTACTCTACTGTTGACTCGTATTGCTCAGGAGCGGCCTTAATGAGGTCAGCCCCTGAGAGAACATCCTGGCCGGTTCTGGACAGGTACTCCATCACCGGACCTGTGCCGATCGCCTGCCCGTACATATGCTTGAAGATGTCCAGCGCCTGGTTGCGCTCGTTCTCCATCTCGATGCCAGTCATCAGGCCGTAGTTGTCCAGGTTTGACACGCTGGTAACCGGAACGCCTGGCATCGCCATCGCGCGCGGCAGGCCGACACCAAAGTTAACGCCCGTCAACGGATTCTCGCCCTGAGGGTCGATCTCTCGAAGTGTGCGTCCCAGCCACCCGATCGTTGAGACCTCGAACGGCTCGCACGTGTGCCAGATGTCCATGCCCCTGAAGTGGGAGCGATTGGAATTGGGGTAGCCGATGCCCTGCACGATCCCGACCATCCCGCGGTCGTACAAGTCCTTGAACGGTCCCATCTGCGGGTGGAAAGCGAGCGTGTCGTTCAACGGCAGGACCTGGTCCTGCGGAATGCCGACAAGCGGACGATTGTCGTGATAGACGGAGCTGGTGTAGGGAATGATCGTGTTCATGAAGTCATTGCCGCCGGTCAGCTGGACGACGACAAAGACAGGTGACTTTCCGTTGCCGTTGCCTGCCATACTGTGTTCCTCCTCCTGAATCTGACCCTCTGCCATCAAGGGAGAGGTTGGTGTAGTGAATCCCTCTAAGCGAACTGATACTCGCGCGACGCGACAATCAGCTGAAGCATCCGCGTGATTTTGCCTGCGTTGTCCGTTCTGGCCTGATCGCTGCTCAGGTCGATGTCGCCGACGCTGTCCGCGTATCTCGACAGCGCAGACCGTGTGTCCTCGCCAACTTCGAGCGGCCCGATCAGGTCCAGACACCTCTCGACCAGTTCGTCCGGCGTTAGCGACTCGGTCTGTGAGAGTCGGGAGATGATGTCCTGCACGCCAGGGGCAGAGATGTCGTTGAACTGGTTGACAGCAAAGTTGACTCGCTCGTTTAGAGTGCCGCCGTCGATCCATTCGTGACCCGTGTGCCACCCCTCCACTGTCGGAGGATTCAACAGCGTCTGGCCCATGACCGACGTCGCTCCGCTCAGCGCTCCCACCGACTGCCCTGGCGCGGGCACCAGATCGTAGCTGCCGACGATCTTGATTGTCCCTGCGACCAGCTCCGCTGGATTCTTCACCTTCTGGAACTGCGCCTGCTTGAAGAAATCGGAGTTGAAGAGCGTTCTGAGCACTGGCTTGATTTGGCCGTCGTTCTCCTCGAATGCTCTGACCAGTGTGTCGATAGCGTCTGGGTCGTTCGGCGGCTCGATGTTCCAGGCGGGAACCTGTGGCTCGTCCGCGACGAAGAAGTTGTAGAGGTGTCGCGATATGAACCTGTAAGTCGGCTCCTGCCGCACTATTATGTCGATGATGTCCTCTCCGTTCAGGTTGCCAGTGTGACCGAGGAACGTCTTCTCTGTGTCGTCGTGGTCTTCTGGAAGGAACCGGAACTCGGACGTGTAGTGACCGTGAGGATAGAGCGGAATCGGCTGGGTAAACGTCCAGCCGGTGAACGCGCGCGCCGCGTTCTTGATGTCGTCCTCTGTGTAGTTGCCCACGCCCATGCTGAACAGCTCGAGCAGCTCACGGCCCCAGTTCTCGTTTGGCTGGTCGGCGTGGTTCTCGCAGTTATCTAGCCAGTAGTTCATCGCCGGGTCCCGAGCCAGTTGCAGCAGAATCGTCTGCAAGTCTGTCATGCCAACCTCACGGAACATGTCGATCTGGCCGATGATCGTGGGGCTGTGCTCGCTCTTGTACCAGGCCGTTGCGAAGACGTGATGCCAGAACAGCGCCATCTTCTCCTCAAGCGGCCTGCTGGAGTTGATCATCCGCCACACCCATCGACCGGCCCACAACTGGACCGCGTCAAGGTAGGACAGCTCCATGTTGTAGCGCTTGAGCGCGTCCTCTTCCAGGTCCTCGACCTGCTCGGGATGAAGCAAGCCCTCGACCACGTCTTCATACGGTCTGGCGGTTAGCTCTTCAAGCTCGGCCCTGGTGGCGCCGAAACCAGCCCGGCGCATCAGGTGGGAGATCAGAGCGAGGTCATTGTTGGACATTCGTCGGCCCCCTTCGATCTGTGACTTGGTTCAGTCTTTTTAAGACGACGTGTCGCAAGGGTCGTGACAATCCCTTGCCTCATTGCAAGACTAGAGGGTATTGTACCCCAGCCCTACAACCTCTTCAACGGTCTGATTACTTGCGCGCAATCCTGAGACTCGTCGATTGGACACCACGCACACCCGTCTTCTACGGATGGGTAGTGCTCGCAATGGCAGCGCTCGGCACCTATGCGGCAACCGGGGTCGCACAGGTGGTTATCGGTGGTATCCAGAACCTGATATTCGATGACCTCGGATGGGACAGATCGACGATAGCCTTCGCCGTGACGGCCGGAACCTGGATGTCGGGGCTGCTCGCTCCGGTGTTCGGGCGTCTGGTGGACCGACACGGCCCAAGACGCCTCATGCCGCCCGCGGCGCTGATCGCCGGAGTATCGTTCATAGCGCTTGCCGGAATTCGCCAGGTTTGGCACTTCTACGCCGCGTACATTGTCGCCAGGGCTATCGCTAATCCGGCCCTCGTTGGGGTAGTGCCCAGGACCGTCGCGGTCAACTTCTTCAGTCGGAAACGCAACCTCGCCATCGGACTGGTCTCGACGTTCAGACCCGTCAGCGGCGCGATAAACATCCAGATCATCTCGGTCATAGCAGCGGCGTCGAGCTGGCGAGTGGCCTATCGTCTGCTCGGAGTATTTTCGATTCTGTTGGTCCTGCCTCTGTTTCTGGTAATGCGCCGGAGGCCGGAAGACATCGGGCTTCGTCCGGATGGAGACGAGAGTCCGGCGCCGCGCGCCTCCACCGCGTCTGCATCTCGCAGTGGCGGTCAAGCGCCGTCGTCAGGGGACGGTAGCTGGTCCGCAGGTGAAGCGCTGGCGACGTCGGCGTTCTGGTTCATCGTTTCAGCCGAGATGCTTACGATCCTGACTTCCGGGACTGTCGGCTTTCAGATAGTGCCGTTTCTGGTGGATTCCGGTATCTCCCAGCCTGTCGCGGTTATCGCGCTCAGTCTCAGCTCGCTGCTCGGCGCGCTGGTCAATCCCGGTTGGGGGATTCTCGCCGACAGGTACCAGCCTCGTCTGCTCGCAACATTAGCCACGCTCGTGACGCTGGCCACGACCGCCTTCTTCATACCGACCGCCGGAGGCATCGGTGGGTTCGTCGTAGCCATAGTATGGGGCATCGCCTCCGGCGGGCTGAATGTACTCGGAAGCATGATGCTGGCCCAGTACTTCGGACGCGCCTCCTACGGCACGATCACGGGACTGACAGGACCCTTTCAGATGGCATTCCTTGGCCTCGGCCCAACTTTCGGCGCACTGCTGTACCAGGCCACCGACGGATACTCAGTCATATGGTTCTACGCCTTGGGAGCGTACGCAGTCGCGACCCTGCTTATCTTCAGCGCTCGCCGGCCTTTCAAACGATCTCGACAGCGACCAGTCGCGCGCTGAAGAGAAAATTTCATGGGTTCCCAATGCGGCGTCATAGAGATGGTCCGAGGAGACTCTCATTCCTCTCCACTCACTCCTCGAAAATTGCGCTTATGCAATTTTCTCATTGAACAAAAGACGTGGCATACATTGAGCCTGCGTGTATGATTAAGCTACAAACTCGGAGGATGAGCCATGACTTCCAGCTCGACCGAAGTAGTCATCGTTGGCGGGGGAGCGGCAGGATGCGCTGTCGCCTACTATCTCGGCATCGCCGGGGTTGCATCTACAATCGTCGAACGAGAAGGGATTGCCGCCTATGCCTCCGGCTACTCAGCGGGTGGCCTCAATCCGCTCGAGGGCGCGGGCATTCCAGGTCCGCTGGGGCCTCTTGCCATCACTTCCCACAGGATGCACCAGAGCATATGGGACGATCTGACAGAGCGCTCTCGAATCGACTTCCAACCCGAGACAATCTCGTCCGTGCGCGTCGCATTCGACGGCTTCGACCTGGATGGGATGCGAGCGACCAAGCAGACATTCGATCGCGCGGACTCTGACTTCAGCGCCGAGTGGCTCGATTCGAGGCAGCTTAGGGAAATGGAGCCGCGAATAGCCGACGATGCGATCTGGGCGCTGAACACACGTGGCAACGCCATCCTAAGCAGCTATCGGTACACTCTGGCCCTCGCCGGAGCCGCCGAAACTCTCGGCGCCTCGGTTGTCAGCGCCGAGGTCACGGGCATAACCACCAACGGCGCCCTGGTGACCTCCGTAGAGACCTCGGAAGGCAGTCTGGCGTGCGGAGCGGTTGTTTTCGCGACAGGTCCCTGGTCGGGCCAGGTCGGAGACTGGCTCGGCGTGAGCGTTCCCGTCGAGCCATACAAGGGCGAGATACTCAGAACGACGCTTCCAAGCGGCTCGATCTCAGCGGACTTTCAGGGTGGCGGAGTGTCTCTCAACCGCCGAGAGAGCGGGCAAGTGTGGGTGGGGGCCACCGAGGAGAACCGTGGCTTCGATCTCGAACCATCCGAGCAGGCCCGCAGCGCTCTGATGAAGGGTGCGCAGCGCCTGATGCCTGCCATGGCTGAAGCTGAAGTGGCGCTCCACACGGCTTGTCTGAGACCGCTGTCTCCCGATTGGATGCCCATTCTGGGACAAGCTCCAGGCTGGGACAATGCCCTGCTGGCGACAGGAGCCGGCAAGAAGGGCATACTCCTCAGCCCCGGTATGGGGAAGTCGATCGCTGACATGATTACTGACGGTCACACAGACCTTCCCGTGTCCGGTTTTACCCCCGACAGGTTCAGCGTTCGCGAGCCTACAGGAGCGTCGGAATGACCACTCCCCCTTTTCTGAGGAGGTTTCCGTCCACCGCCGCTCTCTACGACGGCCAGGAAGTCACCATCAGGCCGCTGCATCCAAACGACAAGGCCGAGCTGCTGAGCTTCTTCTTGCGTGTGCCGGAGGTTGACAGGTTCTACCTGAACAGCGACGTGGCCGCGCCGGAGGTCATTAGCGAGTTCACGGACCGCATCGATCTGAGCCAGACCATCCCACTGGTTGCCGTGGTTGGGGATCGCATACTGGCCGACGCCACGCTGCACCGCAGCCGGCGCGCGGCGCGGAGACACGTCGGCGAGATTAGAGTAGTCGTAGATCCCGAGTACAGGGGGCGTGGGCTGGGCGTGCGCCTCATACATGAGCTGGTCCAGCTGGGCCGAGATCTCGATCTACGCGCTCTCTGCTTCGAACTTGTCGCGGGACACCAGCAAAGCGCTATCCAAGCCGCTCAGGGTGCCGGATTCGAGCAGGTCGCTGTTCTGCACGGCCGCATACTCGACATCCACGGCGGTCTCCGCGACCTCATCCTTTTGGAGCTAACTCTCGACGAGCCTGATCTGCCCCACTTTGACATCTAGCTGGGTAGTATTGATGTTTCCGACATGAGCCTTATCTATGCGCCATCTCCGCGCAGGATTTCCCCTCTGCCTGCGTTGTGGACGCAAACGAACAGCGCGGTAATCATTGACTCTTGTCTCCTACGCTTCCGTTACTCGAGGCATCTGCGCGTCTCAGACCGGGCCTGATTAGAAGCTCATGGATGGCGGCTCCCACAGGCGCGCCGATCATGGGTCCGACGATGTACACCCAGAAGCCGTTGGACGGCCCCGGAATCGCGATGCTGCCCCAGCCGGCGAAGAACGCCACGATCCGCGGCCCGAAGTCTCGCGCCGGATTCCATCCCGCCTGTGTTAACGGCGCAAACAGACTGATGAGCGCAGCCACAGTGAACCCAATCAACAGAGGCGTCATGTTCTTGGTCGAAAGGCCGGCATTTCGCCTGTCGGTCAGAGAGAAGATCACAAGCGCCAGAATCGCCGTGCCGAATCCCTCCACGAACGCCGCGCCCGCCGGGGAGATCAGGGCCGCGGCAGCTTCTCCGCCCCCGTACATGGCGGGATTAGGGAAGTATTCGCCGAACATCATTGCCGAAAGCTGGCTTCCGTCTTGTCCTCTGACAATGACGTTGGCTGACTCGAATCGCGCTATGAACGGCGCGAAGATCGCCAGCACGGACACGCCCGCTAATATCGCTCCGATGAGCTGCGCCGTCCAGTACACCGGGAGCATCCGCGCGGAGAACTCCGAGCGTCTGAAGATTGCGAACGCCAGACTTATCGCCGGATTCAGGTGAGCTCCAGATACGTTGGCGGTCACGTATATGGCGAGCGCTACGCCGAACGCCCACACGACAGCAACCTGCCACAGGCCCATCTGCGCGCCCGTAGCTACGGCGGCAGCGACTGAGCCGGTGCCGAAGAGCACGAGAATGTAGGTGCCGACAGCCTCGCCGATGAAGCCTCGCCGAGTTTGGCGTCCGGTTGGACTCCTGTGGACAATGGCTGCCGTTCGCTTTCCAGGTATGGATGACATCAGTGTGCTCAGTTGCCGGGCGCCCAGCCAGTTCGACTCTCGCCGACCTGGATTGCTTCAGAGTCGTCCACCTGCGTATCGAAGCTAAAGTCCGCTGTCAGCACTGTCGGCAACGCTTCGGGAGACGCAATCCTGCGCATCCAGCTTTGAGTATCTTTATCATCCGTGAGCATGGTATTGTGCCTGAGTTCACAATGCCAGTCGCATGTTAAGGCTCGGCCAACGGCGCGTTAAGAGTTAAGTTGAATATGCTGCCGACTTCACAGCTCCCAGGCTGAGCGGTAGTCGAGCTTGTCGTCGCCTGTGCACACGAACAGCTCGCCGCTCGGAACGTTCCTGTCCTGGTTACGGCATCCGAACGCTGCCGTGCATCGACTCTGCGCGTTCTTGTAAGGGCATCGATACTTGGAAACTTCGTTCGCCGTGTCGTTGATGCCCCTGAATATCTCTTCGAGACGCGACATGCTCCGGCGATAGCGCTCAGGGTCGAACGACGATGCTCGCCGGCTCAAGACACCACCGGCACAGGCTCTTCCGCTTCCATAAGACCGACGAAGCGTTTGGCAAGATCGACACACTCCATAGCATCTTTGCCGTAGCCGTCCGCGCCGAAGTCGTCTGCGAACTCCTGAGTGAGAGGCGCGCCGCCAACCATAATCTTTACGATGTCACGCAGCCCGTTTTCCTCGAACGCATCTATCGTTCTGCCCATGTTGGGCATTGTCGTAGTCAGCAGGGCAGACATGCCCAAAACTCCGGCTTCGTGCTCGACGACCGCGTCAATGAACTCGTCCGGGGCTGTATCGACTCCGAGATCGTGGACTATGAACCCGGCGCCGCGGAGCATCATGATGCACAGGTTCTTGCCTATGTCGTGTAGGTCTCCCTTCACGGTGCCCATGATGACGGTGCCAACCGGCTCGATGCCGGACTCGGACAGGATAGGCTCGATGTGGGCCATGCCAGCCTTCATTGCCCTCGCCGCCACGAGCACCTCAGGCACGAATATGACGTTGTCCCTGAACTTGATCCCCACAATGGACATCCCGGCAATCAAGCCGTCGTCGAGGATCGTGTTCGCGGAGAATCCATCGTCGAGGGCCTGAACGGTCAGGCGGTCAACCTCGAGGTGATTTCCCACGATCAGCTCGTAGCTGATCTGCTGCATCAGCGGGTCCGCATCGTCCCACTGCGCGCGAATGTGCTCCTGCTCGAACTGCCTGGTCACGTAGCCAAGCTCCTGTTCGAGTCCGTCATGGACTACCGGCATGGTCTTAACCTCGAATCGTTACAGATTGTGTTTTTTGACATAACCTACTACGGCATTGTCAATTAGCTTGGTTTCGCTCGTTGACCATGGCGTTTTACCCACCAGACCTGACAAGTAGTTTTTACCGTGTTGCTCCTCGATACACTGTGCGATTCTAGCGAATCCCTCAACTATTGTACGGAACTGAATCGGTCCGTCTGGACCAGATACGTCGAAAAATGTGCACGTATATCTCCTATCGATTGGAGGTAACAGATTATGTAGAAAGTGGTGTAGGGCCTTTGAACCTGCGACGACTTGACTCTTTCCCGCAGAGAGCATGAGATATAAGAGTGTTATGCGTAGGAGTGTTGCGCGTTTTGGGTCGTTCAGATCTGCAATGGACCATTTTTCCCATTGGACAATCAATTCTAGGCTCTCACGAAGTTGAGATTTGAACTCTTGGATCGGTATAATCTTAGCCCTGCGCTTGTTCATGCCCCAATCATCAAGGGTTTTCCACACCGACTCAATAAACTCATCTGACGCGACCAGTTCCCGTACACTGCCTAGGACGCCCCTCATGCGAGTTGTCCTAATGTGTCCTTCATGGCGGAACACTGCCGCCGTTCCTTCAGACAGATGTGCACTGGCTTCAGACTCGAAAGATTTCAGATAGAACTCGAAATTCTCACAAAGGTCACTGATTCGCTCTTTGGCTACTTGCGATAGAGACATATTGTACTTCCTAATTCCCCATTCACTATTCGAAATTCCCTTCGCACCACTCACGCACGGCGTCCGGGATGGCCATCAGGTTCTCCAACTTGGTTGCCAGCGGTATAGCGCACTCCGGCGCGATCATCTGCACGCCAGCGTCAAGGCACGCGAATACCTCTTCCCGTACCTCTGCCGGACCGCGCGCGTACAGGGTTGTCGGGTTGTTGATGTTGCCGACCAGTCCGATCTTGCCCTCGACCGTGTCCATCGCTGCCTGCGGGTCGTTCTTGGAGTCGAAGTGGAAGTACGCCATGCCTGTATCGGCGATGTACGGCATCCGGTCCAGAGTGTTGCCGCAGATGTGCAGTATCAGAGGCACGTCGAGGCGTTCGGCCATCTCGATATGAATGTCCTGTAGAAATCGGCGATAGTATTCGCCGCTAACTAGGTCCCCTGTGGCGTGATCAGGGAATGTGAGCGCGTCCGCTCCTGCCGCGATCTGAGCCTCACCGAACAGCACCGACAGCTCCTTCAGCTTGTGCAGGCATCGCATCGTCTCTTCCGGGTCATCAATGGTCATGAGCAGGAAGTTCTCTACGCCGAAGACGTGATACGCCAGCGTCCACGGCCCCATAGTCTTGCCGATGACCGCCACCTCGTCTCCGATCTCCTGTTTGAGTATCTCGATGGACTTGGTGATGGTGATGTTGTCCGGGTGTTCGAGAAACCCCGACGGAATGTGGACGTCACGGGAGTCCTTCCAGATCGGGCGGTACATGCGCACCGTCGGCCAGTTGTCCTTGTCCTCCCATTGCATGTCGCATCCTAGCGCAGAGGACTCCTGGATGATGGTGAAGTACGGCGCGACGGCGTCGAAGCCCAGCTCGGTGTATCCGGTTGCGGCTAGGCGGGCCGCCAGCTCGGGGTCCCGACACGCATCCGGGAACGGCGCGTCCACGAGGTCCATGAGATCGACAGTCGCCACGTTAGTAGGGTTTGCCACGGGCGGCCTGTCCACAGGCTGCCTGTTCAGCGCAGCCATCGTGCGCTCGCGTGGGGTCATGGTTTCTGTGAATGGCATTTAGAGGCTCCTCCCATTTAACTAACCGAACCTAGTGCTCAGAGAATAGATGTCTGCCTTAGCCGAACATTCACTGATTCATCGAGAAGCAGTCGCATATGCGTAGTTTTCTAGCGCCTGTTCTGCCATTTGAATCGCTTGTATTGCCTGCTCATGCGTAACAGCCGTATCGAAGTCGGCAAGAAATTCCGTGATACTGTATCCACCTGCCAAGTGGTCGAAGAAAGTCCTCATGGTCATACGAGTGCCTTTGAACACGGGATTACCCCAGACCATACCTGCATCCCTGTGTATGACACTACCGCCTGCGCACAACTTGTCTAATTGGATGGCATCGCCGTATGCATATGCTTCAAGCAAAGATCGGGCCATATGCACTGCCCTGGCTGCCTGCTCAGAACTTACGGTGGGAAAATTCTCATGGAATTCCCTTAGCGCCTTATCATGCGCCAGACTGTCAAACAGTGCCATCAGTGGGACTTGTGTGCCCGTGAAAACCGGGGCGCCATTCATAATCCCTGGGTGGCTGTGTATGAGGCTCCGTGCTGTCGCTATTTCGACTGTGGATGTTGCGTTCTCGGATGTCTGTGACATGGCAGTATTCCTCCAAGTCACGTTTGCTGAACCAGTTCGTCGAGCCTTGGGCCAAACACCTTCTTGAAATCCAAAAGCTTTTCGATCATCCAGTTATGTATCTCTTCCAGAGTTTCCGAGTCATCGTCGATGGAACCCTCGCGTACAGCCGATATGCGACACGCCCTGCGATGGTCCAAGCGCTGCCATTCAAGCGATTCTGAGAGCTCCGACTCTATGGATCCCTTCTTTTCCATCAGCCGATCGAACAATCTTTTATTCCAGTCCCTATTGGTGTTATCGATGTAAACTTCGGTTCTGGCCCTGCCGTTCCCGGCAAAACTCACGTTGTACTTGGCGCGCTGGCCATGACCTGCTGAGAAGCTGTACTGGGCTCGAGCCCCGCCTTTGCGCGCTTTCGTAAAGTTATGCTCCATTCTCAATGAGTCTATGAGACCCTGGAAGAAGGCTTGGTAGCGCTCGCCCCTCTCGGATGTTTCACGGATTCCAGTCGTCCCAGTTCTGGTGGTTCCAATGCTCCACTTATTCGGTGTGGATACAGGTTTGAAATTGACGGCGGGAAGAGAACCGTCAATTGTTAGCAATTCAACTACTATCCCGAAGAATTCGGTCTCCTCGGTCGTGCGTTGGTTGAGCCAGTCTAATGCTGCCCTATGCTCATCCCGGAACTCGCTGGTCAACCAGACAATCACGTTCGCGTCGTAGCCGGTTGCGTAGGTGAGCAACTTGCCAAGATGGTCGTGATCAGTTATACCGAGTTGGTTTTCGATGACGACTGGGCGGCTCCCGTTGGAGTCTGTGGCCAGAATGTCCAGTGAGTAGCTGCCAACGGCCGCCTCCCGCTGCTGTAACTCCAAATCTAATCCCAGTGCCGTCCCCAACTCAGCGATGTTATCCGCAAGCCATGGTGTGAAGTCGGACGCTTCATTGGGCCATATCTCTCTTATGCCCACATACTCTACCTTGCCCAGATCTGGCATTGCTATAAATCCTCCGGTCCCAGTCCTGTGCGCTTGGCTATCGGGCTAGCATTCGAGGTCCTCACTGGACTCAATCCGTTCCGAGAGAACCCTCAACGCCAACGCTTGCACTTTCGTGACAGCGTCTTCAGTAGTAGAGCCGTACATCATGACACCGGGAAGCTCCATCACCTCGGCAATCCACCGACCATCGTCTTCCTGTTCCGTCTCTATCGTGAGTGTCAACGGCGTTATACTCTCCCACTGCACAACTGCCTCATTTACAACAGATCGGTGATAGCGTTGTGGAAACCTGCTGGGGGAGTTGCATGAATGTATAGTCTTGCCGTCCGAATGAGATCCGAATCAGACGACACAAGAATTTGGCATCCGAAATACAGCGCGGTAGCCAAGTGTAAAGAATCGGCCGCAGCCAAGGTAGTCGCCGCGCAAATATCCTCAGCGCGGTTCATCAAGCCCGGAGTAGGCGCTGGAAACCCTACGAAATCGAGCTCCCCCGTGAGAGCTTCACGAATGGCAGTATACACCTCCGCTAGATCATCGGAGGTCAGTGCTGTGGGGCCGGTGCGTCTCGACCCCATCCGTCGTGAAATCTGAATGACCGTATAGCCGCGCTCCAGCATACTCTCTGCCCAACGGTCGGTCTTCTTTGCTTCTATCATTTCTAGGATTCCGAACGGCGAGGCCAAGACTTGGATCCTGTGTTCCCGAATGATCTCCAACATTAGGCGAGTGCTTTGGCTTCTACGATCTACCGCATCGAGCAGCACGGTCGTGTCAAAATAGATCGTCGGTCGAGTGGTAGAGTAGGCACTCATCGTCGCTTGGGGATCTGTGGAGGGGCCTGTGGTGGAGCCTTGCGTCGCTTGATCGGCGGATTCCGCAGCTTGGGCTTGGGCGCAGAGCGCTGGGGATCGATCTTGTTGGCTTTTGTCCGCATTGTTCCCTTCCACTCCTTGATGTCTATGCAGGAAACCTGAGAACTGCAATCGCTACAACGGCGTAAAACCCAGCGTGCTTGTGGTCATCTGACCTCGGATGGCCTCGGCCTCGAGCATCGATTCGACCGCGCTGATGTTCCTGGAGTAGGGGAGAAGGAGCCGCAGGAGCTCGTCGTGCTGCCAGCCGCACGAGAACGCGACTTGGGTGTCGCCCGTCTTCTCCATTTCGCCGTAGCGCATGAATCCCGCGACGACCATGCGGAGTCTAAGAGCTGGATTTCTAATTTCTCCCTCGCCGGACACCTGGTATGAGAATCCGTCATCGCTGCGCTCGCCCGTGACGGTGAGCATCAAGGCCGACTTGGAGTCCTTGATGGTCATGGAGCCTCCAGGGTGAGCGAAGTCGGGTGCCTTTGTCACAGCCTGAGTCAGCAGGAACTTGACCGGCCTCATGTGTACGACTCCGCATGGGAAGATGAACTGGTTGTCGGACCCCTCCATAGGCTGGACTCCTCCAAGACGGATCATCTGGTCCCGGATCTCTTTCAGTCGGCTATCGATACCGTTGGCCCGGCTAAAGCTCCAGACGGTGCAGATGCCGTCTTTGTAGTAGAGTCCGACCGAGACGCTGTTGAAGTGTGGGTCCATCGGGACCAGCTCAAGACAGGTGCCGATCTCCGCAAGTTTCTCGGACACCCGCCCGCGTTTGGAAGTTATAGACTGGGTCATACTCATCTAAGCTATCTCCCATTCCGATTCAGGCCTTTGTACGGGTCGAGGCTCGGCCTTGTCAGCCTCGCTTCACCGCGGCTCTAAGAGCTCTGATGTGGTCCGGTCCTGTGCCGCAGCAGCCGCCGAGGACGTTCACCCCCATGTCGGCCAGACGCTTGAACCTCTCGGCCATGTACTCAGGCCCTTCGTTGTAGATGATCTGGCCGTCCTTCATGTCGGGGATGCCTGCATTGGAGTGGATCAGCATCAGACCATCGTCCACCGCGCGCATCTGCTCGGCGAGATCGACCATCCTGTCGATGCCGTTGCCGCAGTTGGCCCCCACGACATCGGCGCCCGCCTCGCGTAGGTCGTGCACAGCCTTCTCAGGCGTAACACCCATCATGGTGAAGAACCCTCGTGGTCCAAGATCAAAGACCATGGTGGCGAGCACAGGCAGTCGGGTATTTTCCTTGGCGGCGCGGATACCAGTGACCGCTTCCTCCAGCGCCATCTGGGTCTCGATCAAAATGGCGTCGGCGCCACCGTCAGCAAGCGCGGTGATCTGCTCAGCGAGAGCGTCGTACATCTCGGACTCGCTGACGCCGTCCGGCAGCGGCTCCATCATTTCGCCTGTCGGGCCAACCGAGGCCGCGACGAGGTGTGCGTCCGTCGGCTTCTGACTCGCGGCGTGCTCCGCGGCCAGCCTGTTGAACTCTCCGACGCGCCCTTCGAAGCCATACTTCTTCTGCATGAACCGCGAGCCGCCGAACGAGTTGGTCAGCACCATATCCGAGCCAGCGTCGAAGTAGTCTCGAGCCATGCCGCGCACTACGTCGGGATGGCTTGCGTTGAACGCCTCAGGGCATCCGCCGGCTTCCAGACCTCTCTGTTGGAGGTAGGTGCCAGTCGCTCCGTCGGATACGATGATCTCGCCACTCGCGAGACGCTCCAGAATTGTCTGCTTTTTGTCTTGGTGAGAGGTCATTTCTAAGGGTCACTTTCTATCCAATGGTCGATCGCGCCCGGAGTGGGGTCTCGTCGTCCATCTCGCTGAAGGTCCCGAATACGCGCCACGAACTCTTGGGGAAAATCGCTGTTCAGCCTCTTCGCCATCGACTCCGCCGCGGCCTCTGCCGAGCCTTCCACCTCGTCGAACTTCCCCCACTCCCAGGCCATCAGGTAGTCATCGGTGCCCGCTGAGCCGTCGAACATCGCGACCGCGTCCACGCCCTGTTGGAACCTCGGCTCTAGCTGCCTCGACACGGTGGTCGAGTCATCCTGCGCCTGCACCTGAACAGGTATCTCCTTCCAGTACATTATGCGGACTTTGGCCAAAACGCGCGCTCCAGTTGTCTTCCCCGATGTGTCTCACCGGAATTATACCGTAACGGAGTGGGCCTCTGAATCAGCGAGATGGCCGGTTGCGGCGTCATTCGTGTTGTGGTTGACTGTGACTCGGCGCTCATGCGTCATCAGATAACTAAGAGGAGGCTGCACAATGCCCTTGGCGCCTGTAAACGGCATCGATCTCTACTATGAGCAGCACGGCTCCGGTTTTCCGCTGGTGTGGAGCCACGAGTTCGCGGGCGACTATCGATCATGGAAGCCGCAGGTCCAATTCTTCAGCCGACGATACAGAGTCATCACATATAACGCGCGCGGCTACCCGCCTTCAGCAGTACCGGAGTCCATAGACGACTATACGCAGGAGGGGTCTGTGGATGACCTCAAAGGTCTTCTCGACCACCTGGGAATTGAAGTCGCCCATATCGGCGGACTCTCGATGGGCGGGAACGTCGCGCTTAACTTTGGGCTAACATATCCCGAGATGGCTCGCTCGCTGGTGGTGGCCGGGACCGGCTCAGGTTCCACCGATCCGGAGGCGTTCCGCGCAAACGTCAATCAGCGTGCTGAAGAGATGCGCGCTGGCGGCATGGAGTCTATGGGAGACTACTCGAACAGCCCAACGCGAGTACAGCTCCTTCGCAAGGACCCGCTCGGATACGAAGAGTTCAGACAGGGCCTGATGGAGCATTCCGCGCTCGGATCGGCGCTGACGTTCGCGGGCGTACAGGGTCGAAGACCGACGATCTTCGCGCTCGAAGAGCAGATGAAGGCGCTCGACGTGCCGACGCTCATCATGACCGGTGACGAGGACGACCCCTGCATCGAGACCAGCGTCTTCATGAAGCGTTGCATTCCGAAGTCAGGTCTTGCCGTGATTCCTCAGTCCGGCCACGCGATAAATCTCGAAGAGCCGGACCTGTTCAATCGTCTCGTGCTCGACTTCCTCACGTCAGTAGAGCAAGACGCCTGGGCCGAGCAGGGAGCGGGGGATCAGTCGGGATCGCTGCTGTGAGCCGGGACGGCGCCAGACCGGACTACGACTTCATCGCCCACCTGACGCGCTTCTGCCGCGTCCTCAGGGAGCATGGCCTGCTTGTGGGACCGTCGGAGACCGCCGACGCGATCCGCGCCGTTGGGCACGTGGACATCATGACCGAGGGCCGCGTTTACTGGTCGCTGAGGTCTCTGCTCGTGTCTCGGCAGGAGCACCTAGCGGTCTTCGACCGACTGTTCGGACAGTTCTGGAATTTCGAGCCCCTGACTCGACGACCTGAACCACAGGCAGACCCGACCGCCAACTTTGGGCAGACCAGAACGGTCGGGCGGATGCCGCGTGGTCTAGGTGTGCCAGAGGACGACCCAGAGTCAAAAGACACGGTGATACAGCTGCTGCGCACCGGGGCCAGCGCCCAGCACGTGACGTCCCAGCGAGACTTGTCCACGCTTGCGGGTGAAGACCTGTCGGAGCTCTCTCGCATCGCTGCGCGAATGGTGCGAGCGCTGGCATCCAGACCGGGACGCAGGCGCAAGCGTGACCGACGAAAGGGCTTCCCTGACCTGCGCAGCGCCATGAGGCTAAGTCTCAGCACCGGCGGCGACCCGATCCGGCTTCCTCGACTCAGACGGGTGCCGAGGACGCCGCGTCTCATGGTGATCCTGGACGTGAGCGGATCGATGGACAGGTACGCGCGTCTTCTTCTTCAGCTCGCCTATGCAGTCGGCCAGCACACACGCCGGGTGGAGACATTCGTTTTCAGTACGTCCGTTACTCGGGTGACTCGTGAATTGTCGGTGCCCAGCTTCTCCGAAGCGCTGTATCGTGTGGGTCTGGCTGTCAACCACTGGTCTGGGGGGACACGGATCGGAGAGAGCCTCCGGCGCATCAACACCGCCTACGAGTATCTCGAAGACCGCTTCACGACTGTTTTCCTCCTGAGCGACGGTTGGGAGACGGGAGAGCCCAGAGAGCTGGCGCACCAGATGTCGAGAATGCGACTGAGGGTGCGCAGTCTGGTCTGGCTGAATCCGCTCGCTGGGACAGAAGACTTCCAGCCGCTGGCGCGAGGACTTCAGGCGGCTATGCCCTACGTAGATCACTTTGTGCCCGCGAGCGACGTCGAGCATCTGAAGCGCTTGCCGTCGCTTCTTCGCTCCTGAGTTCCGTCAGCGTCGGTCTCACATGTCCCCTATACTGGAAGTACCGCCAGTAGTTAAAGAGGGGTTTACCATTCTATGAAGATACTTGGAATCTGCGGCAGTCTGAGACGAGAGTCATGGAACCTCAAGCTGCTCAACAAGGCCATGGATGCGTTCGTCAGTCGGGGCGTTGAAACCGAAGTGTTCGACCTCAACGTCGTGCCGATGTACCACCCGGATACGGAGTCGGCAGAAGGCATCCCGCCCGAAGCGGATCGGATGAGACAGGCAATCCGAAACGCTAACGCAGTGGTCGTCGCGTGCCCGGAGTACAACTCATCGATGACCAGCGCGCTCAAGAATGCGTTCGAGTGGGCTTCTAGGGGAGACAATGTTCTCGACAGCAAGGTCTTCTTCGTCATTGGCACCGGTCCTGGCCGTTCGGCCTGTGCCAGGATGCACATGCACGCGACCTACAGTCTGGAATCCGAAGGAGCCATTGTCGTTCACCAGCCACGGGTGCTGCTGCCCACGGTTACAAACTTTATGGCGTCCGACGGCGCCATAACCGATCCGTCGATAACCGAGCTGCTCGATCAGGCCGCAGCCAGCGTGATTTCACTCGCGGGGAAGCTGTCTTGAGAGCCCTGACAGTCAGGGAGATTCTACACCGAGTACTTCTCCACGGATTCAGAGCTTAGCTCCAGCCCCAGGCCGAGCTTATCCGGGTATGGGGACCACATGCCGTTCTGATGCTCCGGGAACTCTGTGTACCATATCCTGTCGGCCTCGTGGGCGACCTTCAGATATTCGACTACTTTTAGATTGGGAGTCGCGCAGCAGAGGTGAAGGTGCACCAGCTGGACTCCGTGCGGAGCCACGGGCAAGTTGAAGCCGTGGGCCATGTGCGCGACCTTCATCCACTCGGTGATACCGCCGACGCGCCCAACGTCGGGCTGCACTATGTCGGCCCCGCCTCTCGATATCAGCTCCTTGAAGCCATACTTAGTGTACTCGTGCTCGCCTGTTGCCACAGGTATCGTGGTGGAGGCGGCGATCCTGGCGAGTCCGTCAATGTCGTCTGCCAGTACCGGTTCCTCGAACCA
The DNA here is from genome assembly GCA_012270625.1 of Dehalococcoidia bacterium. The sequence continues at coordinate 26,699 of JAAXHZ010000205.1, forward strand.
CCCGACTTGATACTGCTCGAACTCCCTGGCCATGTAGATGGCCTGCTTCGGGTGGTACCCATTGTTGGCGTCGATGTAGATGGCGACGTCGTTGCCCAGCGCTCTGCGCACAGCCGCGACTCGCTCGATGTCCTCGCGCTCCGACGTTCCGAAGTCTTTGCCGACCTTGATCTTCACACGCTTGACGCCCTGTTCGACCCACTCCGCGGTCTCGGTGATAAGCTCGTCCACTGAGAAGTTGGTCCAGCCGCCCGATCCGTATATGGGCACCGACTCCTGATAAGGGCCGAGCAGCTTGTAGAGAGGCAATCCGAGAGCCTTCGCCTTGAGGTCCCAGAGGCCAATGTCCACGGCTGACAGTGCGCAGAACGCGATTCCCTTGCGTCCATAGCCGCGCACGCGCCAGAACATGTCGTTCCAGAGTTTTTCGATATTGAACGGGTCCTGTCCGACCAGAAGGTTCTTGAGGCCATGTTCTATGACCTCGCGCACGCCCGGACTTGACTGGCCCAGTCCAAAGCCTTCGACGCCGTCATCGGTGTGGATGTGCACGAAGAGCTGGGAGTGACCGCCCGAACCCGGAGGCGGGGGCGGAATGGTGGCGTCCTGAATCGGAGCGGCGTGCGGGTAACTGAGTACCGTGGTAGTTACGTCAGTGATTCGCATCTAGGTTGATCTCCTCGTGCTAGAAGTCACGAAAGGTAATCTCTCGCTCGGCTGCGACCTTGAGGTCGTCGAGCTCGATCCCCAGACCAGGCGCGTCCGGCACGGTAATCATGCCGTCGATGGGATCGAGGGGGTTTTTCAAGAAGAACTGGTGGACAGCGTTCCACTTTATGAGGAACTCCTGGATTGGAGTTGTTGTCGGCGGCTGAGAGGCGATTAGGTGCGCGGTGGCGTGCGAGCTGTGACCGTGTGGCACCACAGGCAGATCGAACGCGGACGCCAACGCGCAGATCTTCACCGTTTCGGT
>JAAXHZ010000206.1 GCA_012270625.1 Dehalococcoidia bacterium
TGGTTGGAGAAGTCCTGGAGGTTCAGCTCGGTGGTGGTGCCCTGGGTCACGCATACTGTCGCGTCCTTCAGGTCCAGTGCGCTGGAGAGGCCGAGGCTCTTGTTGACCATGAAGCCCTGGCCGTCGTAGAACATCGTCTGCGCGTAGTTGCCCCACTGCGAGTCGCGCGAGGTCGTCCAGGTAACCGTCCTGACGAGCATGTCAACTTCGCCGGACTGGATCGTCGGGCCGCGCTCTGCCGCCGTGATAAGGCGGATCTCTATCTTGCTCGGGTCGCCGAGGACGGCGGTCGCGAGCGCGCGGCAGAGGTCGATGTCGAAGCCGACGTTGTTGCCGGCGCTATCGAGATGGCCATAGCCTGGCACATCGTTACGGCTGGCGCAGATGAGCTTGTCCCGTTCCCTGACCTGGGCGAGTCTTTCGCCAGCCTCACCGGGCATGATCATGCCCATCTCCTCGGCGGCGGTCTTGACCTCATCGTCAGTCATCTCTTGCGCACATGCGACAAAGGATAACAGCGCCATTACCAGCAAGACCACCACCACAATCGAATAGTTCTTGAGTTTAACCAACGTTTTCTCCTCTACCCAGTGTCCTTTCTCTACTAATGCCGCTCACCAGCGGCTGCTCTGCGACAATTCGCAGGCTTAGAAAGTGTAATAGAAAAACACGAACCGATTAAAGGCCAATTCGGACCATCGGCAGGGCATTTCGCAAGACCTTAGGGAACAGGAGAGTGGACGACAAGACTAGAAAAAGAGATGGTACCGAGTCTGTGTGCGGAGCGTCCTCTTAGTTATTCCCTATTTCTTAGGCGGTGGCGGTGGTGGTGGTGGCGGTTTCTGACCAACTGCCGGCTTGGGCGTGAGTCCCAGTTCCTCTACGCTGTCTCCTACATACGGACGTGTAGGCGGAGGAGTTGGTTTCTTCGCCATTGTTTACTCCCGGTGTTCGTCAAGAAGCTCCATTCTGAGAAATTCTACCATATCCACTTCATTTGCAGGCACAATGATAGCTACGACGCCCTTGGCTGGAATCCTCTCATCTCCAACCAACCATTCACCTTCGGCGATTCTGAAGTGGCCTTGATCCGGACGACTTGGCCACTCTTCCGGCCACCCATATAGACGACGCTGGCCTTGCAGATGCAGCACGACATAGCAGTCTGGATTATGGTGGAACGCTGAGTACCATTCCGATGGATACGAGGTCTCCTTGGTCAATCTGAGAAATCGGACGAACCTATGGAGAGTATCGGTATTGGAGAAATAGACGGCAATCAATCCCAGCATCAGGGCGATGCCCACTGAGACCGCAATCTCAGACTCTTCTCCCCACAGAGTCTCGTGCCCCAGTATCCGCCCTACCCACAGCGCCAACTCCGCAATGGCTTGCACTAGGATGGTGAAGATGAGCGCCTGCACAACGCTCTCAAACTCTCTTGGTCTGGGATGTGATGTGAACATATGGAACACGGCTACTGCTACGAAGCCCGGAAGAAGAAAGGACAGGACTGTAACAGCTTCACTCGACGCCCAGCTCATACTGCCTTATTTCCTATTGGCTTCACACTACTTCTAGGTAGGACACGCACTTTTCAAGTTCCATACGGTCCGGCGGTCCAGGCTGATTTGCTTTATCAGGCTGAGTTTGTCTCTTGAATAACCGAAGGGCCTTGAGGATCAGGGTGGCAATGGGGCATTTTGATTATTGGCTATGGCACGAGAAGGTTAGAGGCGGTTCGCGAACCGCCTCTATGGGTGTCATTTGCAAGACCCGGGTATGTTTGCCTATCTCATCCGCTGGATCACTCGTCGTGTACCGTCCACCAGCGTGTCGATGTCGGCTTCACTGGTCAGCGAGTTCATCGCTCCGGCGGCGCCGCTCTGGAGCAGGATGCCCTCGTTGAGCAGGCCAACGAACAGCGCCTGACGCATGGCCTGGTCTCCACGTACCACTGTGCGGTAGTCGGTGATCTCTTCGGACGTGAAATGAATGCCGAACAGAGAGCCTACGCCGGTGACCTGCGCGGGAACCTCGAACTCATCGAACACGGCGCTCAGCTTGGCTCGCAGCTCGCCTCCGAGCGCGTTCATGCGGTCGTACACCTCCGGCGTCAGGCGGTTCATTACCGCTTCTCCGGCGGCCATCGTCACTGGGTTGGCGTTGAAGGTTCCGGCGTGGGCTATGGGAGCGCCCTTTGTAGGGTCGAACAGCTCCATGATCTCGGCTCGGCCTCCGAACGCGCCGACCGGAGTTCCGCCGCCTATGATCTTACCGAACGACGTCATGTCCGGGATTACGCCGAACGCCTCCTGCGCGCCGCCGGGCGCGATTCGGAAGCTCTGCACCTCGTCGTAGATGAGCACGATGCCGAGCTCGGTGGTCAGCTCACGCAGGCCCTTCAGGAACTCTATGTCTCCCGGCAGGTAGCCGAAGCTGGACATGACAGGCTCCATGATGAGACAGGCCACTTCGCTCGCGTTCTCACGCAGCACCCGTTCACACCAGTCGAGGTCGTTGTAGGGCAGCACGATCACCTGGTCGAGTATGCTCTGGGGCAGCCCCGGATGCTCCGGGATCGGCGTTGGCCCTGATGGGTCGAGCTTTGCCAGGGGAGGCCGGACGCTGACGGAAACGTACTCGTGCGCTCCGTGGTATCCGCCCTCGAACTTTGCGATCTTCTCCCTGCCGGTGAACGCGCGCGCGGCGCGGATCGCCATCATCGTGCCCTCGGTGCCCGAGTTTGTGAATCGGACCAGATCGACCGATGGCACCCGCTCAGTCATGATCTTCGCCATGCGCACCTGCGGGTCGGTCGGACCGGTGAACGCCGTGCCCCTGGCCGCCTGCTCCTGGATGGCACGGGTCACGTCCGGATGGGCGTGGCCGAGTATCAGGCTGGTCGCGTTTATCATGAAGTCGAGCAGGCGATTGCCGTCGGCGTCGTAGATGTAGTGTCCCGCGCCGCGCTCTATGAAGTGCGGGTACGGCGCGAAGAACGCCGTGCCCCGGGAGCTTCCGCCTGGCAGGTACTCTTCGGCGTCGGCTTGCTTCTGCCCGGAGACAGGAGTGCTGGCGATGAACCGATCGATCTCACGCTGTAGCTTTTCTTGAGTGGTCATTGGAACTCCTTTCCAGAGCTTCTCTACATAGCCGTAGCGCCGCCGTCTATCACCAGCTCGCTGCCGGTCATGTACGACGCTTCGTCCGACGCCAGGAAGAGCACGCCCTTCGCCACGTCGTACGCATCGCCCATGCGTCCCAGCGGGACCAAGCTGATGCGTGCGTCCCTGACGTCGTCGTCCGGGAACGCCTCGCGTATCATCTGCGT